>DATNOW010000265.1:0-4052 GCA_036703515.1 Chroococcidiopsis sp. | reverse complement strand
GCGAGGGCATCTTCCAGCAGGCGGGTGACGGCACGGCGCAGCGGGCGCGCCCCATAGCTGGGGTTGTAGCCTTCTGTGACCAGTCGATCTTTGACGCGATCGCTCACCTCTAGGGTTATCCCTTGGGCTTTGAGGCGATGGCCCACCTCAACCACGAGCAGATCGGCAATTTGTCGCACTTCTTCTCGGGTGAGCTGACGGAACACAATAATATCGTCGAGTCGGTTGAGAAACTCAGGGCGGAAGTATTGTTTGAGTTCGTCATTGACCTGGCTGCGAATCCGGCTATAGCCAGAGTTGGAGCCATCGCCTAGGGCAAAGCCCAAACCGCTGCCGCCTTTCTCAATCACCGCCGAGCCCAGGTTAGAGGTCATGATGATCAGGGTGTTTTTGAAGCTGACCGTACGACCTTTGGCATCGGTTAAGCGCCCGTCTTCGAGCAGTTGCAGCAAGAGATTGAGCACCTCTGGATGGGCTTTCTCGATTTCATCAAACAAGACGACCGTGTAGGGTTTGCGGCGCACAGCTTCGGTCAGTTGCCCACCTTCGTCGTAGCCGACATAGCCTGGCGGCGACCCGATCAGCTTAGAAACCGTATGCGACTCCATTAGCTCAGACATATCGAGCCGAATCATCGCCTCTTCTGAGCCAAAGACCGCAACCGCTAGAGCTTTCGCCAATTCGGTTTTACCCACCCCGGTGGGGCCAGAGAAGAAGAAGCTGGCAATGGGACGATCGGGGTTGCGCAACCCGACCCGCGATCGCCGCACTGCACGCGCAGTCGCCACCACCGCTTCTTGCTGCCCGATCACCCGCTGGTGCAGCGTATCTTCTAGGTGCATCAGTAAAATAGACTCCGACTCCGTCAGGGTATTGACCGGAATCCCTGTCCAAGCGGCCACGACTTGGGCGATATCTTCTGCGGTCACCTGGGGCTGACCCACCGGCAAACCTTCTGAGCTGGCCTCAACCGCTCCTGCCGTAGCAGTCTTAAGCTGAGACTCGATTTGCAGCTCGCGATCGCGAAACTGCAGGGCTTGACCAAAATCTTGCTGCTGTACGGCCTGCTCTTTTTGCTTAGCAATCTGGAGCAGCTCTTTTTTCAGGTTTTTGTCAGACGACTGCTGGGAATAGCGGAACCGAACGCGGGAACCCGCCTCATCCATCAAGTCGATCGCCTTGTCGGGCAAAAAGCGATCGGTAATGTAGCGATCGGCTAGGGTCGCCGCCGCATCGAGGGCGTCATCGGTAATGATCAGCCGATGGTGATGCTCATAGCGCTGCCGCAGCCCGCGCAAGATCGCAATCGTATCTGTGACCGAGGGTTCGCCGACCTGGACGGGCTGAAAGCGGCGCTCTAGGGCCGCATCGCGCTCGATATATTGACGGTATTCATCGAGGGTGGTCGCCCCAATACACTGGAGTTCACCCCGCGCCAAGGCAGGCTTGAGCAGGTTGGCCGCATCAGAGCCCCCGCCTAAAGCACCAGCACCCACGAGGGTATGGATCTCATCGATCATCAAGATCACGTTATTGGCTTGGCGCACCTCGGCCACGATCTGGGTGATCCGTTCCTCAAAATCGCCGCGAAAGCGGGTGCCCGCCAGCAGCGTGCCGATATTGAGGCTGATCACGCGCTTATCCAGCAAGGTGCTGGGAACGTCTTGGTTGATAATCCGTTGGGCGATACCTTCGGCGATCGCCGTTTTACCGACACCGGGTTCCCCCAACAGAACGGGATTATTCTTGGTGCGGCGACCTAAAATCTGCACAACCCGCTCGATTTCAGATTCTCGGCCAATCACTGGATCGAGTTTGCCTTCAAGGGCAAGACGGGTTAGATCGGTACCAAACTCTTCGAGGACGCGGCTGTTACGACGACTTTCTTCGTTCGGGCGGCGCTGACCAAAACCAGACGGGATGGATTCAACTTCTTCTAATGCGCCCGTTAATGCGGCCTCTAGCTGCGCTAGGTCAACTCCTAAATTGATCAGCACCTTAATGGCAGCGCTATCCTGGTCGTGCAGCATGCTCAGCAGCAGGTGTTCGGGATGGATAGAGCGGCTGTTGAGCTGGCGAGCTTCTTGCAGCGATTGTTCGAGCACGCGCTTGGTCTTGGGCGTAAAGGGGATTTCGGACGGTACATAGCCCGATCCACGACCGACGGTTTTTTCAACTTCGGCTTGGGCCATCTCTAGGGTTATCCCGGCATTATTGAGCGCCGTGGCCGCTAGGTTTGCGTTTTGCATCAGCAGCCCGATTAAAATCTGCTCGGTGCCGACGAAGTTGTGCCCGAGGCGACGCGCTTCTGCTTGGGCAGCCATGATGACCGCGATCGCTTTGTCTGTGAAGTACTCAAACATGTGAAGCCTCTGGTGAAAAGTAGTCCGTCACTGACTCCCAATCCATCTATTCACCAACGGGTCAATGGCTAATCTTTCATGCTGTGAGAGGATGGGAAACTAGCCAATTAAGCCTGTGCTCAGACTTAAAAGAGGGTGATGGGATGCGATCAGTCCTGTAAATATTTGTTTACACTTATACCTAATGTACCGAGGCCTAGGGCTGGAGTTAAGGGGGGATAACCGAAGTAAACCGAATGGGGAATGCGCCGGTTTGGTGGGTTTTAGTCGGTTTTGGGGCGATCGCCTCATCCCTTACTTTGATCATCTCTGCGAAATTGGCAAAATCGGTGAAATCAGTAAGCATGTCCATCCCGGTCTTATTTCAAGCATGCCCAAGAATGCAATCGGTGAGAACGCCTAAGATATGGTCTTGGGTAGAGTGCGGCAGAAAAACCTATGAATGGGCAGCAGATGAACGGGCAGCAGATGAACGGGCAGCAGATGAAAAAGTCAATTGGATTTGGACTGCTTTGGGTGGGATTGATCGGCTATGCGTTTATTGTGGCACCCCCCGACCAGCCCGATACTTGGACATTGATTCAGCACCTCTCGACCGGGCAACTAGCGGGGATTAATCCTCTGATCGTGACACTGTTTAATGTAATGGGGGTGCTGCCCATGATCTACGCCAGCGTGCTGGTGTTTGACGGTCGAGGACAACGCCTGCCCGCCTGGCCGTTTATGGTGGGAGCTTTTGCCATCGGAGCCTTTGCCCTATTGCCCTATCTGGCGCTACGACGCCCCAATCCGACCTTTGATGGCGATCGCAACGGTTGGCTGAGATGGATTGACTCGCATTGGAATGGACTGGCGATCGCTCTCTTAAGTGCCGGTTTGCTGGGCTATGGGGCGATCGCGGGCGACTTTAGCGACTTTGTGCAGCAGTGGCAAACCAGTCGCTTTATCCACGTCATGAGCCTCGATTTTTGCCTGCTCTGCCTGCTATTTCCTAGCCTCCTGGGGGATGATATGGCCCGACGCCAGTGGGTGAATCCGCTGGTATTTTGGGCTGTCTCTCTGGTGCCGCTATTGGGCCCAGCGGTCTATCTCGCCATCCGCCCCCCGTTACCCAGCCAGTCTGTTAATCCGGCTAGTCCGGCTAGTTCGGCTAGTCAACCAGTCAGCTAGCGCAAGCCTGTATCACCCGCTGCCCCCCTCTAACTCATATCCTCCGTGAATGTGCCTGGCGTGAAGCCTCAATGAAGCAAAGATGACCTGAGCGCATCCGTGATGTCTAGGGTTCCTCGAGTGGGAACCCTAATCCGTGGGAACCCTAATAATAATTTGGAGGACTCTGGATTATCCGTGAAGAACTGTTTGCGCACTGCCGTAAACAGACAAAACCAGGGTTAGACTAAGTCAGTTTTGGAGGCGATCGCGGGTTAATTCTTATTAGCTTTTATCTTCTAACTTAATCCCTAATTTATAGATCTTACTTTTCCCCTAGCGATGCCCAGCGATGCCTCAGGCATTTGTAAAGCATCTATGAAGCATCTGTGAAGCGCAGATTACACATCAGGCACGGATTGTAACGGTCTAGGCAAGGTCTATCTTCGCCTGAACCAAGGAGGCGATCGCCCCATTAACTCGGCATTCTTCAGCCAGAGACTGCTCCGATTGCGTCCAAAATCCTAGCCCTTCTAAGAC
>DATNOW010000264.1:0-2412 GCA_036703515.1 Chroococcidiopsis sp. | reverse complement strand
GTATCTCACACCCAAGAGCATCGCGATCGCAGGCAAGATGCCTACACCACGTCTTTTACCCTTTTACCCTTCACCCTTTTTTACTCTTTCCCCAAGAGCATCGCGATCGCAGACCAGATGCCTGCACCGTCTTTTACCCTTCCCCCGGTTGGTGAGCCTGCCGAACCACCCCCTCCATGCCGGTTGGTGAGCGCAGCCGAACCACCCCCCCTCTTACCCACAGACACTATATAGCGTTATGTCGCATCCATCGCTTCCTCACAGCCAAACCATAGACCGCAGGATAAGACCGCAGAATAAGACCGTGGAATATAACAATTTTTTGTGGGAACGTGACGTAAGCACTACAGTTCACAGCCAACTCGTGTAATCTAATCATCAATACGCGCAACCAACCTCCTATGTACCCTATCCTCCGACAGCTCAATCGGCGCTGGGCGCTGCTCGTCCTCCTCTTCACCGGATTTGCGATCGCCCTTTTAGCTCCGTTTGCGGTTGCCCAAGACGCGCCCTACACCCTGCGGATCATCCACACCAACGACCACCACGCCCACATCGAGCCGGTGTCGGCAGGGCCCGCTGGTACCCTAGGAGGGTTGCCCCGCCGCAAAACCTTATTTGACCAACTGCGCACCGAAAGCACGGGACAAAACGAGCCGCTGCTGGTGCTCGACGCAGGCGACATTTTTCAAGGGACGCTCTACTTTACGCAGTTTAAAGGGCAGGCCGACCTGGATTTTTATAATGACCTCGACTACGATGCCGTCACCGTTGGCAATCACGAGTTTGACGCTGGGGCCGAGGCCCTGGCCGACTTTATCACCAAGGCCGAATTTCCGATGCTGTCGGCCAACATTGAGGTGGATGAGCGATCGCCCCTCGCTGGCAAGATTCGCCCCTGGCGGATTTTGAATGTATCGGGTGAACGCATCGGCATCTTTGGGCTGACGCCCCAAGATACGGCCCTGCTGTCTAACCCAGGCGCTGGCGTCACCTTTACTGACTTTAAGGAAGCGGCCGCCAAAGCCGTCCGCGCCCTTCGCTTACGCCGGGTCGATAAAATCATTGCCCTATCTCACGTCGGCATCACCAACGATTTGCAACTGGCCCAGGAAGTCAACGGCATTGATGTGATCGTCGGCGGCCACTCCCACACGCCCCTCGGCAATATCCCCGGTGCTGAAGCGGCCTATCCGATCATGGAAACCAGCCCCAGCGGTCAACCCGTCGTCATCGTTACCGATTGGGAATGGGGCAAGTATGTCGGGGATGTGCGCGTTAGCTTTGACCCCAGTGGCACCGTCACCAGCGCCACCGGCACGCCCCATGCCGTCGATCAAACCATCACCCCCGATCCCGACTTTGTCGCCAAGGTCGAATCCTATGCGGCACCGCTCAATGCCCTGCGCCAAACGGTGATCGGCCAAGCGGCCGTGCTGCTCGATGGCGATCGCAGCAAAATTCGGGCCGAAGAAACCAACTTGGCCAACCTGATCACCGATGCCATGCTGGAAAAGATGCGTCCAGAAGGCGCACAGATGGTAATCACCAATGGCGGCGGCATTCGCTCTAGCATCCCCGCAGGCGATGTCACCATGGGGCAAGTGTTAGAAGTGCTGCCCTTTGGCAATACCCTTGGCTTTGCTGACCTGACGGGGCAGCAGGTTAGAGCCGCCCTAGAGCACGGTCTCAGCGAAGTCGAATCCGGCGGCGGCCGCTTCCCTCAAGTGGCAGGGTTGCGCTATACCTGGACGCTCGAAGCCCCCGTTGGTGAACGCGTCCGCACGGTAGAGTTTGTGGACGCAGCGGGCGATCGCCAACCCCTACAAGACGATCGCATCTATCGCGTTGTCACCAATAACTTTATGCTCACTGGCGGCGATGGTTTTACCATGTTCCATCAAGGGCAAAACCCCTATGTCTCTGGCTTTGACGTAGCCGAAAGCGTTGTGGAATATATCCAGCGCAATTCCCCTGTGAATCCTGCTACGGATGGTCGCATTCAGCGGCAGTAAAGAAGTAAGGTAGGAAGGCAGGAAGTAAAAAGGAAGACGAGAGGTCTTAACTAATGGAAGCTATTCGGAGCATTCAAACCGTAGAAAACGGAGCCATTCATCTCCAGTTACCCCAGCAGTTTTGGGGACAAGAAGTAGAGATCATCGTGCTACCTGCAAAAAAAAACTGAGTCGGATCAATGATCTTCAAGCGTTGTACATTGACTACATAGAGGGTGCTTTAGTGCGATCGCCCTCACTAGTTAAGTTGACGGAAGAAAACTAACACTCAGTATGCCAAACTTGATTGATTAGCCATTTAGAAGCGAATTATTTATAGTAGAACAATAGCCTAAACATCTTTTTATAGTGTTAGTATGCCAGTCACCAGCGAAGCTCTTAAGCAAGATCTCGATAA
>DATNOW010000263.1:0-8029 GCA_036703515.1 Chroococcidiopsis sp. | reverse complement strand
AGCGACTGATAGCGCTCGTCGCTAGGGTTAACGGCGATCGCCGTATCGCCCAACATCGTCTCGGGGCGGGTGGTGGCCACTTCCACATAGCCAGACCCATCGGTGAGCGGATAGCGGAAGTGCCAGAGGTTACCATCAACTTCCTTGTTTTCAACCTCCAGATCCGACACGGCCGACTGGCTGGCGGGGCACCAGTTGACCATATATTTGCCGCGATAGATCAGCCCTTCGCGGTGGAGTCGGGTGAAGGCTTCAAGCACCGCTTTCGACAGCCCTTCATCCATGGTGAAGCGTTCGCGCGTCCAGTCTACCGACACGCCCAATCGTCGCAGTTGCCCCACGATGGTGCCGCCTGACTCTTCTTTCCATTCCCAGGCGCGCTTAAGAAATGCCTCGCGGCCAACGTCGTAGCGGTTTTTGCCCTGCTGCTTCAGTTCTTTTTCGAGCAAGGTTTGCACGGCAATGCTGGCGTGGTCGGTGCCCGGCAGCCACAGCGTATTTTTGCCGATCATCCGCTGATAGCGCACCAGCGTATCGATCAGCGCATTCTCGAAGGCGTGCCCCATATGCAGGCTACCCGTGACGTTGGGCGGCGGGATGACCACACAGTAGGGATCGCCACCCGCGCTGGGATCAGGGCTGAAAACCCGGTTCTCTTCCCAAAATTTTTGCCACTTGAGTTCGATTGCAAAGGGGTCGTATTGGCTGGGCAGGTTTGGAATCGTTGCAGTCATGCTGGAAAGGGAGAGACAAAAGTCTTCTTAACGTTACCTAAAATTTTGCCACGAACACGATCGGGCTGACAGAAATGATGGTTCGACAGGCTCACCAACCTGGTTCGACAGGCTCACGAAGCGAAGAGGGAGAGGGAGGGAGAGTGGGATGAAGGGTGAAGGGTAAAGGGTAAAACGGTACCTGTAGGGGCGCACCGATGTGCGCCCTCAGAAAAACATCAGAAAAGAAAAAGGGTGAAGGGTAAAAAACGTGGTGCGGGCATCTTGCCCGCGAGCGAGTCAAGGGCAACGGGTAAGGGGGAAGAGTCAAGGACGGCTGATCAGGACGAAGCCGCGGGTTTTGCCGGAGGTGGTGTCTAGGGTGTTCATGGCGCTCCATAGGTCGGTGGCGGTGACCCAGACGGGTGGGTATTTGTAGCGGGCCACGTCGAGGATGAGGAAGCGATCGCCCTCTTCACTGTAGGCGGCGATGGGGGAGATGTGCCCGCCTTGCTCTTGCCCAATTTCGCGGCGGCGGTAGTTGATCAAGATAAAGTTGTCGGGTTGGCGCAGGTTGTCGATAGCAAGCTGGCGAAATTCTTCTAGGCTGCTGTCTTCGGCATGATGGACGCTGACGCTGAGGGGATAGCTGGCCAATACCCCGCCCAGTTCGTCGAGGGTCATGCCCTGACGAGCGACAACCTCTGGGGTGATCACCTGGGCTGTTGCAGGGTTGTCGAATAGGTTGGACTGGGTGAAGGTGTTGTAGGGGGCATCGTCGGGGGTAGGTGGGGCGGTAATACCAATGCTGTTGAGCACCATGACCATTGAGGCGACGCCGCAGTAGGCTTGGTTGACCTGGGTGACAAAGTGAATGCTCAAATCCCAATAGTCTTGCCGCGCATCGCTTTCGAGCAGCAGTTCTTCGCCCTCTGGGGTGTTGAAGCCAATTAGGTTGGCAGGTAGGGGGAGGGTTTGGGCCAGCAGGCTGCCGCCGGTCAAGGTAATCCCCAAAATAGCGGTTTTTGCAAAAAGCTGGAGGGTGCCCCAAAGCGGATGTTTCATCGGATGGAACCTCGTTAATGCCCCAGGGGATAGAAGATGTTTTGGGACAAGCAAAGTGTAGCGCTTTAGCCGTAAATAAGCACCGCTACTGGGAGTGATTATCACAGAGAGTAATCATCACAGGGAGTGATCATCGTAGCTGAATAGCTGAATACAGTTGCCTCACGATTGCGTCGCCATGTTATGGGCGATCGCAGTATGGGCGATCGCCTGACACAACGACGATTACTACAGCAGCGGAATACCCAGTTGACGTGCCTGTGATGCAGCATCCCTAGCACCCCAACGACGCTTGATCTTTCCATCCTCTATTTCAAACCATTCTATGGCAGTAAGCTCATAGGATTTTCCGGTAGGCTGATTTCCAAACGCGGGTGCCCGGAAAGTTCCTGTCTCGATATATCTTGCCGCCACGATATTGCCTTCCGCGATCAATTCCTCAATTTGAAGCTGCATACCGTAGCCTTCGATCAGTTGACGCCAAACGGGTTCGATCTTCTCAATCAGCCCTTTGCCCAGGACACCCTGAATCTCGGCCCCCTCAGCTAGCAATGCCTTCAACTCGTCTAAATCTCCCCGGTTAAAAGCTGCTACATAGCGGCGAACGACTGCTTTAGCCTCTTCTTCTATCGACATAGGTTTTCCTCTAATATTCCTCTACTAGTAAATGTCTGGTAATAAACGTCTGGATGTAATAACGTCTGGACGCTCCACTGTGTTAAATGGGTGTTAAATGGGTTAGTCTCATCTGGTTAATCTAATCTAGAGGAGAGCGATCGCACTAATTGCTCAATCTGCTGGTTGCCAAAAGCGCGACTAATGTCTAACGCCGTTTGATAACAATGGGTAACTTCTTGCAGGTGTCCTAGTTTTTCGAGAAGAGCGCCCTTCTTATACCAAGCGGCTGCATAACAAAGATTAATTTCCAATGCTCTATCTAAGCTAGCGATAGACTCTTCCAGCTGATTCAACTTTTCCAAAGATAAAGCCCGCCCATAGAGGGGCAGGAGGTAGCTCTGCCTTTGTTGGAGGGCTTCATCAAATTTTGCGAGCGCGCTTTTTACTCGTTGTAAGTTGTACAATGCGACGCCCTGATTGTATAGAGCTACGGGTATCACTCCCCTAAAACTACAGCGATCAATTTCTTGGTCTTGCAACGTTCCAAATGAAGTTTCATAGCTAGAAGCTGCTTCCTCATAGCGCTCTAATTTTAGAAGTAATTCGCTCTGCCTAAACCAACTCATTCGTGGTTCTCGCTGTGAATCATATGTTTCGGCTTTTGAATCCTGCTCGGTTTGAGAGCTATAACTGGCAATTTTCTTTCTACATTGCTCCAGTTCACGTTGAACATCATTCTGAACAAGAGGGAAATATGAGTCTAACGCGAGTTCTGCTGGTGCCAGAGGATATTTGAAGCTTTTCTGAGCGCGTTGATATTCTTCTAGAAATAATTTCCTTTTTTCTTGGGCTTCAATATAATCTGGCTCAATTTTTAGTGCTTTATAATAACTAAAAAATGCTTCTTCGCATCGCCCTAAAACGTACAGAGTAAAACCCCGATCACTCCAAATTTCATGGCGCTCTGGCTTAATTTCTAATGCCTTGTTATAGCTAGCCACTGCCTCCTCATACATCCCTAGTTTGTGTAAAGCAAGACCCTGATAGTGATAAGCCTTGTGGTCATCTGCCCTTAGCTGCAAAGCTGCATCTAAGGAAGCAAGAGCTTCCCTAGAAGATTTGGATTGAATGAGAGCAAAGCCTTGCTCACACAGCTCTTCATAACGTTCGTTACCCGATTGCTGGTCTGCGGAGTTGTACATAGCACTTACTCGATGAGAATCAGATTATCTAAACGGTTTGGAGGGCATCTAGCGTGAAATGCACGTTGAAAAGTGCACGCTGAGAAGCTTGTTGGCTTGGTACACCTTGGTGCACCCCACCAGTTACCACATGCCCGGGACGAGTCGGTGACAAACTTCCCTAGTGTACTCGCGATAGCCCGAGAGTCGAAGCTGAAGAAAACGATCTTCGAGAGCCGTTCTGATGATCATGAGAATGGCAGCGGTGATGCCGGGAATCAAAGCCCACAG
Organism: Chroococcidiopsis sp.; assembly: GCA_036703515.1. Classification (GTDB taxonomy): domain Bacteria; phylum Cyanobacteriota; class Cyanobacteriia; order Elainellales; family Elainellaceae; genus DATNOW01. The sequence goes on along the minus strand of DATNOW010000263.1, from coordinate 4,161 downwards.
GGAACCTAGGGTGAGCGGAGTCCCTAGGGACTGCATGATGAACCCGAGATATCCTGGGTGCCTTACCAGCCTGTAGGGCCCAGCGCGGCACACTTTCTGGCCGCGATCGCTCTGGATGCGAACTGCCGTTGAAAAGTATGCATTGGCGATCATCGCCCAAGCAGCCAGCCCCAACCCACACGCCAGGAGTACTGCGCCCCCCACATTCCAGGCAGGGTGCCAGGCAGGGTGAAGGTGCTGCGTCCATCCAAACCGCACATCTATACCTGCCACGAGCGGCACCACGACGAATAACGCTAACGCCCATCCGCCAGATACGATTTTGTCCCAAGGTTCTGTCTCGCTGAGCCGGCCGCGTTCGGCAATAGTTTCGGGGCTTGTGCGCAGCAAGATTGTGCCATTGATCAGCAGCGAGGCAAAGGCGATCGCCAAATATACCCACGCCCAGATCCACGAGAGTCTGCCGGACGCAAAAAAGAGAATTGCCGCTTGCAGGAGCAGGGCGATGATGACCTGTACAAACCTCCTGACGACACCCTTCGCAGTCTCAGGTTCGATATTCATGTGCCTTGGGCGCTCCATTTATGTCTGTCTGACTGTGTCCGACTATGTCCGACCGTGTCCGACTATGTCTGACTGTGTCTGTCTAACGACGTTAGGCGGAGTGGGGTGGAATGGTTGTGTATATCACTGCAAGGTGCAGTGGATCGGTGGAACCCTTTGCCGTAGAGTTCCGATTTGGGTTGATAGCCGAAATGATTCTATAGATCACCAGATCACCCCGATTTGGGTGAAGTGATGGAATTCTTCTGTATATTTTTAGACTTAATACGAATGTATTGGCTTATGAAAGTCATTCACCAAACTCAGAATAAGTTAATCATGCAATTTTATCCATCGTTTAAGGAGGGAATGGTTCTTGTTTTTGTGATTTGCACAATAGTGTGTATATTTGCACTGCTAATGGTGACTTGGGATACGTTAGACTGTCGCCGCGACTTGTTGTTGCCTACACAAGGACAATGCACATTAATTCACCAAGGTTGGATCTCCAAGAGTCAACGCAGTTGGCCATTGCAGCAGATTCAAGGAGTGGATGTAGAGACAGATGGCTTTCAGAAAAATGGTTCACCGCGCTATCGGGCTGCCCTGATGACGACCGAAGGCAACGTCCAGCTCCCGATCAATCCTGACAGCCCGCCAGTCATTGCTGAGGAGATGCAACAATTTCTGGATAATGCTCAGCAACTGCATTTTGAAAAACAATGGGATGGTCGCCCCTATGCCTTTTTTTGCGTAAAAATTTGTCTACTCTTTGCTGGGCTGTTTGGTATTTTGGGTAAAAGGGTGACTCTGGAGATCAGCAAGTATTCGCAGCGCTTCACTGTGCGACGACGGAATCTGTTAGGAACACGAGTCAGGGAATATCCACTAGACCAAATTGTGGACGTGATTGTGCAGAAAAAACGGGGCGGTAAATTTGGGCCAATGGGTCGTTCGGTGCTGGTCATGAAGGATGGCAAAAAGATCGTCATCCATGCTTACGATCTGTTTTATCCCGAGGCAAGAGCTCACGAAAGTGTGGCGCTCATGCGCTACTTTCTCAATCTCTAAACGGCTGAAGCGACCACAGTCAGTTGCAAACCCATCAAACCAGAGGTTGTCGCGCTAGATTCCTTTAGCATAGACGCCCCAGCCGATGGGATAAAATCCAATCATGACTTACTGCGTGATTCCTGGGTGCCTCCAGCCGCAAAACTCGGATTCTAGCCAACTTTGTCAGAGTTGTGGTTCTAAATTGCGGTTGCGGGAACGATACCGGCCCTGCCAGCTCTTGGGGCAAGGTGGCTTTGGGCGGACGTTTTTGGCTGTCGATCAAGACATTCCTTCCCAACCCTATTGCGTAGTCAAACAGCTTTGCTTACAAACTTCAGATCCCTACAGCTTAAAACGGGCAGCGGAGCTATTTCAGCGTGAGGCCGTGCGGCTAGAGCAGTTGGGCGACCATCCCCAAATTCCTAAGCTGCAAGCGCATTTTGAGCAAAATCGCTGGCTTTATTTGGTGCAAGATTTTATCGATGGTCAAAGCCTAGATCAAGAGTTGCAGCAGCAGGGCCCGTTTAGCCCAGCGAAGGTGTTGCAGGTGCTGCAAGATTTGCTGCCGGTGCTTCAGTTTATTCACGATCGCCACATTATCCACCGAGACATTAAGCCCGCCAACATCATGCGCCGCAAATCGGATCAAAAGCTGATCCTGATTGACTTTGGCATTGCCAAACAAATCAGTGGCGCAACGCTTTCCCAAACCGGCACTGTTGCTGGCACCCCTGCCTATATGGCCCCCGAACAATTGCGAGGGAAGGTTGTTCCCGCTAGCGATCTATATAGCTTGGGGGTCACCTGTATTTACTTACTCACCCAGGTGTCTCCAGCAGAGATGTTTGATGTCATGGGCGATCGCTGGCTGTGGCAAGAGCATTTGCCCCCAGGCACCAAGCTAGACGTGCGCCTCAGGCAGGCGTTAGACAAACTGCTAGAAAGCACGGTCAAACAGCGCTATAAATCGGCGAGTGCGGTGCTAGAGTTCTTGGCAGGCAGCCAACGGCTGACGGTAACGGCAGCGCCCACGACTCCTGTTGAGTCTGCGATCTCCCTGCCCCACATCCAGCGCTGGCTCAGCCAGCCCCCCAAGCCATCCGTCCCGCCCGCTGAGCCCGCTGCAGACTATACTCGCCTAGAAACATTGCTGGCGAAAGGCAAATGGAAGGACGCCAATGCAGAAACCTGGGCCATTCTCTGCCGGGTTTTGGGAAAACGCAGCAACAGCCCCCTGTTTGCGGGCGATATTGCCCACATTCCATGCCCAGAACTGTGGCGGATCAACCAACTGTGGGTGCGCTATAGCCGCGGACGCTTTGGGTTTAGTGTGCAGACGCAGATCTATGTCGGGGTGGGTTGCGACTATGGCAGTTTTTGCGATCGCGTCGGCTGGCAAGCCCACAATGCAGATAAGTTTAACGACCAGTTTAAGTTTGAGGCGCGTGCACCAATGGGACATTTGCCGTCGCGCTATTGGTCGGGTGGAGCGCAGTGGTGGAAACATGCAGAGGCGATGGCCAAAAAGCTGATGGAATGTAGCACGAGCGAGTGCCAAGACCGCCAGCAATAGAACGCGAGCCGATCAGCGTTGGCGGCTGTGGAGTTTGCCCAAATAACTAATGCGTTTGCTTAGCCGTAATGCACCCTATGAGATTGGCTATGCGAGGCACGATCGCACTTATGGTTTTTCAGAATGGAACTGTCATAATTTGATTAATCCATTCCTCAGCCGTGGATGCTTCCCATACTAAGATGATTGCGTCGATCGCCTCGCTAGTAGGAAGATTCTGCGAAAGAATTAGAACACCAGAACTTGTTTGCGAAGCAATAAATTGACCAAACTCTGTCGGCATAGTTTTGCGATCATGAGTGACTAGCACTCTGCCGTTTTGTGCTGCAATTGCCAAAACATCTGGATCTCTAATTCCCTCAAGTTCTGCTTCATTGGCTGAACGAAAATCCAGTTTGGGTTGTCTGCGGAGTGTGCCAGTTACAATTGCCTGTCGGAGATCTGCATCTGCCTGAAATCGAATTGCTGTCATGCTGCGCTTTGCTTTTGGGCTTGAGCCGCTTTCAATTTTTGGTATAGCAAAGGACTTTTTTCTCTACATGACGCTTGGAGCTGTCGAAACTCGGCTTCGCCTTCTGCTAAGTACACATCCACAAATTCTCGATTTGCAAGATAAAACGTAATTGCCCCATAGACTTGTTCTAGCGACAGCAGCGGGAAATTCTGGGCAATGCTTTCAGGGGATTCTCCACCCAAAAAAGAATAAACAACTGAATCGAGGGAAATACGTGTTCCTATGATCCAATATGCTTTGTCTCGCTGTTCAATGTACTGCTTTGTTTGAACGGGTGTTAATGCCATGAGACTCACGCTCACTCAATACCTAAATAATAAGCGATCGCTCTGCCTATTGGGGTATGGTGCGTTCAAGTAAGCGCACCATTAATCATTACATTTCCTGTTAATTGAGTACGAGGTTAGCCCAAAGAATCGATGTGTTTGCTGAGCAGCGATCGCACTCTAAAAGATCGGCGATCGCACTAACGTTCCGG
>DATNOW010000262.1:0-3058 GCA_036703515.1 Chroococcidiopsis sp. | reverse complement strand
CTCGGTCAACTCAGACAGAGGCGTTTCATCGGCACTTTGACCGGCACTTTGATCGGCACTCGTATCTGCCGGGGTGGAGACTGGGGTAGAAGCTGGGGTGGGGGATAGCGGAGCCGCAGTTGCGCTGGCGGTAGGGCTAGTAGACGCTTGCTCTGATGTCGTTTGGCAAGCCGCCACGGCCACCACAAAAAACACAACGCTGGCACATACAAGCCCATAGCGACGCAGCCAATGGAATGAATTACGCCAGCCACTGATCACAGATTTCATGGTATTGACCTAAAGGTAAAGATTAAAACTTTCCGGCGAAAGAAAATAAACGATGGTTTCTTTCGGAGCGGCAACGGCAGAGTGTACGTTTAACCGCAATCAGGGAAATACGCTTTAAACGGGATCTAAACAGCGCAATGGGCAACGCTTAGTCTGTCTTGATCCCCAGATTTCAGGTGGGGATCAAGACAGCCAGAGTAGCTCAACGTTTCTCTCTGGCTCTGGGAGAAGACTTTACGGCTTTGACGTGAGCCCTGAGGGAATTTGGCAACGTTTCACATCGCGTTTAAGCAATCAAAATCTAAGCCTTAGCCTTCAACTATAGCGGTCATAACCGCCAGTCAGCAGATCTGACCGCGACATCAGCCTACGCATACTCCTAAGGTAACCATGCATTAATTAACGGATTCAGTGGCTAGTTTAGTGGCTAGTTCAGTGGCTAGGATCAAGCTGGCTGTTGAGATTGCGGACACATTAAGTTTGGTAAAGATTCATAGATCCTTCACAAATTTTTCATAGGTTTTAATCCTATGAAGTTTCCGCGCCCCATGAACTGATTTGGCTTATCCACGCAGTCAAAACTGCTTCTATGTTAACGCTCAGACTTAACGCTCAAAAATTGTAGGGTTTGGAATACGATGAGCCAGCTTGACTTACACCACTGCGTAAAACAAGTGACGAATCCTCTGCTCGGAGGGTTGGCACTAGACTATCAGGTGTACCATTTTTCTCCGAATCACCCGATAAAAATCGTTGTGATCTCAAATAGCTATTTGTTGAGCGATCGCTTCATGCCCCTTAGAATGGTGCATACCGCTAATCAAATCGTTCAAACCCACCAACTCGATCCGGCGAATATAGTGTGGATTGAGCGCTTCAGCTCCAGCTATCCTGCCGCTGCATCTTTTCACCTGCTCCACTTTGACTGGCTATCAGGGCAAGCTACGTCCCCGAGTCGATCGCCCATCACTGAAGAATGGTATCTGTCCTGGCTGGAAAATAAACTATTCTCTGGTGAATTAAAACAGACGCATGAATCTGTGCTAACAGCGTGAAAATTTTGTGTGTAGAAGACGATCACGGGCTAGCGATACTGCTGCAGCAAGCGCTGAGTAAACAGCATTATCAGCTTGAGCTAGTAACAGATGGATTAATGGGTTGGAATCTGGCCGAAACCGAAACCTATGATCTGATTTTGCTCGATTGGATGTTGCCAAATCTGACAGGCATTGACTTCTGTCGGAAACTGCGATCCCAAGAGAATACAACGCTCAATCCTAATCGCGAAACACCCGTTTTATTGATGACGGCGATGAATGCAGTCACCCACAAAGTGGTAGGGCTAGATGCCGGAGCCGATGACTACGTAGTCAAACCGTTTGCCCTTGATGAACTGCTGGCGCGAATTCGAGCCTTAATGCGACGGGGGCAACGCGGGCGATCGCCCCTGCTGTATTGGGGGGATATCTGCTTTAACCCCAACCGATGTGAGGTAACTTACCAAGATCGTGCCCTGATCTTGGGCACTAAAGAATATGAGCTGCTAGAGCTATTTTTACGCAACCCCGATCAGATTTTTAGCCTCAATCGACTCCTGACTGCACTCTGGAAGGTAGACGAAATGCCGAGTGAGGGTGCGGTGCGGGCCCACATCAAGGGGCTCCGCCAAAAACTTAAACGGGCGGGCGTAGAAGATCCGATCGATACTATCTATAAGCTGGGATACCGGCTGAAGCCGCCACCAGCTAAAGGCACGGCACAGCTAGGCGATCGCCCTACTCCACCCCCAGGCGAGCTGCAAGAACCAGAACCATCTGTCAAAAGCGGCTCTGTGCTGCCCGAGTTCGAGGAAATCTGGGAAGCAGTGCGCCCGTCCTACTGCGATCGCTTTGAGATTATTCAGCAGGCGTTAACAGCCCTCCAAAACCAAACGCTGACCCCGCTACAGCAGCAGGCCGCTGAACGAGAAGCCCACACGCTGATCGGTTCCCTCGGCAGTTTTGGACTAGACGATGCATCTAAAATCTGTCGCCAGATCCAAACCCGGTTAAAACAATCAACCGCACTAGGGCCTGCCGATCTCGACGAACTGAGGCAGTGGATGGCTGCCCTATCACCCTACTTAGGAACTTCTACAGCAATGCCTGTAGCAGAAATCCCTGTAGCAGAAATATCTATTGCAGAAATGCCCACAGCAGATAAGCCCACTACTCGCACAATGGAGGCGATCGCCCCACTAAAACTGGCATCAAGACCCGATCGATCCGCCTCTACCGCCGCAGTCCATGCTCCCCTATTGCTGATTGTTGATAGTCAGAAGATGTGGGCGCACACCATTGGCAAAGAAGCCGAATCGTGGGGATGGCAAGTCGAAATTGCCACAACCTTCACAGCAGCCCAGCAGCCGTTGCAAAGTGGCTCAATCAACGCCATGGTGGTCAATCTAGACGGAGACAACGCCTACGAGCAAAACTTAGAATTTTTGGCCGCCGTGCGATCGCAGCATCCAACCTTGCTCGTGACGACCATCACCAGCTTCGGCAGTCTAGAGCAACGCTTACAAACCGCACGTTTGGGCATTCGCTACTTCTTCAAAGCGCCGATCGCCCCAGCACAGCTTTTAGCCACAATTACTCCAATTCATCAATATCCCCAGCCCTCTACCGCGAAGATCTTAGTGGTAGATCACGATATGGAGTCGCTCCAACGGCTCAACACTATACTCACCAGCCAACGCTATGGGGTAACGCTATTGAGCCAGCCAGAACGCTTTTGGCAAACTCTAGAG
>DATNOW010000261.1:0-4360 GCA_036703515.1 Chroococcidiopsis sp. | reverse complement strand
CTGCCCCAGAGGCGGCCATGAGCACTTCCCATTGGGCGATCGCGTTGAGTGAAATTTGGGTAATTTTGCGAATGCCCGTTTCGTCGTCAATAATCAAAACACGCTTAGTCATAACGCTGCTTTTGCTATCTTTTACTGCTTGTTACCGCTTGTTACTGGATGCTGACTGTTGGGCTTATTCAGCCGTGGGCGGGTTGGCGGGAGGGGTCATCGGGATAGTGAAGTAAAAGCTGCTGCCTTGGCCAACGATGCTTTCGACCCAGATTTTGCCTCCGTGCTGTTGCACAATGCTTCGGCAAATCGCCAGCCCCAACCCCGTTCCGCCTTTTTGCCGTGAATCGGAAGCGTCTACCTGATGAAAGCGATCAAAAATGCTCTCTAGCTTATTCAGCGGGATGCCGCGGCCTTCGTCGTGGACGGTGAATAGCAGGAAGGATTCTGCGTCTGGGGTGGGCTGTGACTGAGGGAATAACTCTACCAAAAGCCTGACCGTGGAGCGCTGGGGAGAAAACTTGATGGCATTGCTCAGCAGGTTTGTCAGCAGTTGCAAGAAGCGATCGCCATCGACCTCAACTTGAAACGGATAGATGCTGGCTTCGAGGGTAATTTCGTTTTGATTGGCCAGTTCTTGCATTTGGGCGACAGCCGTATTGACCAAATCATTGACCTGGCAAAGCCGCTTTTCTAAGCGTACCTTGCCCGACTCAAGCCGCTCTAAATCAAGAATGTCGTTGACCAGTCGCACGAGGCGATCGGTGCCCTCTGTGGCAATTTGAATGGTGGCCTCGCCTTCTTTAGAAAGCGGGTTAATAATTTTGTCGTTGAGCAGGCTGAGGGCGGCCTGCATTGAGGTCAGCGGGGTGCGTAGCTCATGGCTCACCACCGAGATAAACTCAGATTTCATCTGATCGATGCGGTAGCGCTCGGTAATATCTTCACCAATGCTAATTATGCCAATGGGTTGGCCATCCGAATCTTGTAAAACGGTGTTATTCCAGGCAATGATACGCTCTTCTCCCGATTTGGTCACAATCAGGTTTTGGTGGTGTAGATGGAGCTGCTGCTGCAAAAGTTCTTCAAAGACGAGCTGTGTAGACAGCTTTTGACTAGGGCTAAAAAACTGATTAAACCACTGTTTTCCAGCGATTTCTGACCATTGATAGCCGGTCAATTGCAAGAAAAATGAGTTGCTATATTCAATGGTGCCTTGGCTATCTAAACCCACCACAATCAGCTGCACATTGTCGAGGAGCGATCGCCAGCGGCGTTCTGCTTCTCGCAGCACCGCTTCGGTTTGCTGCCGCTCTTGCAGCTCAAGCTGCAACTGGCTGTAGAGTTCAGATTGCTGAATGGCGATCGACAGTTGACTGGCAATCTGCTGCAATAATTCTACTTCCCAGGTTTGCCAGTTGCGGGCGGTGGTGTTTTGATAGATGGCAAGCAGCCCCCACAGTGTTTCTCCAGAAAAGATCGGGGCGATCGCGTAGGCCTTGGCCTGAAACTGTTCGAGTAGCTCGATATGGCAAGGCTGTAAACCTGCCGCATGAATATCCGAAATGACAAAGGTTTGATGCTCCTGAAATCGTCCTCCCTGCGTGTCTTGCAGATAGGTGTCTTGCCAAATTTTTTGGATTGTTGGGACGACCAGTTTAACCCATCCCTCTGCCACCGACTCGGCAATAAAGTCACCGCTCCAATCGGGCTGAAAACGATAAACGGCAACGCGATCAACCTGGAAGGTATGTCGGGCTTGCTCAACTGTGCTGTTGAGGGTGGCATATAAATCGAGCGACTGCCGAATGGCTTGGGTAATGCTCCAGCGCAACTGTTCTTGCTGGGTTTGCTGCTGGAGCGCGATTTCGGTCAGCTTGCGATCGGTGACGTCAAGCACCACCCCCAGCGATCGCACCGGTTTGCCTGTGTCGTCATAAATGGACTTAGCCCTCGCCATCAGCCAGTGGACTGCGCCATTGGGATATACCACGCGATACTCTACGGTATAGTCGGTGCGCGTTTCCAACGATTCCCTAAACCGTGTCTCAACCCAGCCGACGTCGTCGGGATGGACATGACTGCGCCAAAGTTCATAGCTGGGCTCAACGCTGTAGGGTTCTAATCCTAATAGAGAAAAGTGATTGTCGTTCCAAATTATGTTGCCATTCAGGCAGTTCATATCCCAAGAGCCGATGTGCGTTAGATCGAGGGCCAAGCGGCGGCTTTCTTCACTGTCGCGCAGCGCTTGTTCGATTTCCTTGAGGGCAGTAATATCTCGCCCTACCGATTGCAGCTCAACTGCATTGCCCTCTGCATCCACAAGCAATCGGTTGATCCACTGCGTCCAGCGGAGCTCTCCCTGGCTGTTGATTACCCGATTTTCAATAATCACGATCGGGTTGGCGGGCGTTATTGACTGCACCAGTTGAGCCACGGCTTCCCGATCGGCTTCGTAGATCATCGGGTTGTAGCTTTGGCCGAGAATCTTTTCTCGTTCGACGTTGAAATAATGGCAGTAGGCATCGTTAACAAATAAAATCGTGCTGTCTGGGGCAAAGCGGATAATTAATTCGGTTTGATCTTCAACAATGGCTCGATAGCGCGATTCACTCTCACGGAGCTGCTGCTCAATTTGGGCCCGCTGCACTAGCTCTTGTTGTAGCCGCTGGTTGGCAGCTTCTAGCGCTTCGGTGCGCTCGGCCACCCGCTGTTCTAGTTCTACCTTAGCGGCGCGCAGCGCCCATTCAACCTGTTTGCGTTCAATAAGCTCGGTTTTGAACTGCTGCAACAGCGTCGACTGCTGCAAGGCAATACCAAGCTGGGCGGCAATTTGCTGCAATAGCTCAATTTCTGAGTTTTGCCACTGACGTGGAGCCCTACAGTGATGTGCAATCAGCAATCCCCAGAGTCGCTCATTTTTTGTAATCGGAACGACCAGATTGGCGATAACCTCAAACCCAGATAAAAGATTAAGGTGGCAGGCACTCAGTCCAGCACTATGAATGTCAGATTTTGCTGTGACTAAACCTTGCTGAAACGGGCCAACATAATCTTGTCCAAAGCAAGGGTCATGAATTTCAGTCGATAAAATCGAAGTCCACTCAGGCCCACATGACTCAACGGCGACTAACCCCCGCCAATCTGGAAAGAAGCGAAAGATGATGACGCGGTCGGTTCTTAAAACCTGTCGCACTTCATCGACGGTGGTTTGTAAGATCTCATGCATTTGCAGCGACTGCCGAATGCGCAGGGTGATCTCTGCTAAAACTTGCCGCTGCTGCTGTTGCCGCAGTAGCTGTTGCTGCATCTGAAACTGTTCGATGATATAGGCGACGCCTTTGCAAAGCGCCTCAGCCGTCAAAGCGCCTTTGATCAAATAATCATGTGCGCCCGTTTTCATCGCTCGGGCTGCGATCGCCTCGCTGCCCTGCCCGGTTAGCATTAATACCGGTACCTGCGATCGCCCAAACTGTTGCACTAATGCTTCTAGAAACTCTAGCCCATCCATGTCAGGCAGTAAGTAGTCTAGTAAGATGGCGTCGGGCAGTATGGTTTGGCAAATTTCTAGACCAACGGCAGCGGAGTCTGCTTCTAAAATATCGTAGCTATAGCCTACAGCCTGCTGTAAATAGCGCTTATAGACAACCCGATCTTCCTTAGAATCGTCAATTAATAGAACAGTATATCGCTGGTTAACAACCATAGAAATAGAATGGGGAAAAGTAGAAGAGAGAAATAGCTAGCATCACAACAAATGATAAGTAGCTAAAGCGAGGTCTTCACCCCGGAGCTACGGCAAGATTTTCATCAGCAGAGCGGAAATGATTGTGGGCGATACGGCTGTGCAATGTTGGAAGTGTAATTTACAGATATGTAATTTACAGGTGTGCAATTTACAGGTGTGCAGTTAAAGAGAGAATATATTATGCCTTTTAGGCGGGCGATCGCGCCCTAAAACCCAAAGTTTATGTTGCTCTAAACGAGTTTGGATCCGGCTCAAAAGCGCTTCTGCCGCTACGTTTTTTAGCAAGATATCATCCCCCCCCGCGCTAAAACAGCTTTCCACGACTTGACTGTCGCCACAGGCCGACAAAAACATCACCGGTAGCCGATTCCAATGGGGATCGCTGCGAATCACTTGGCACAAGTCGAGCCCGCTGAAGGGAAAAAGCGCTGCGGCATCGCGCTGTGTTTGAGCTACAGGCTGGTTTAACTCCACTGTTAGAATGAGCAGGTCAGGGGAGGTTTGCTCTAGAGTTTGCCAAAAGCGTTCTGGCTGGCTCAATAGCGTTACCCCATAGCGTTGGCTGGTGAGTATAGTGTTGAGCCGTTGGAGCGACTCCATATCGTGATCTACCACTAAGAT
>DATNOW010000260.1:0-4619 GCA_036703515.1 Chroococcidiopsis sp. | reverse complement strand
TCTAATCGATAGTAATTTTTGCCCCTACGACGAGCGCATTCGTCAAGCACCAACTGGAGGAATCGATTTACTGATCGCTTTGCCGATTAAATCCATCAGCCAATCCAATAGCAAATCCATCAGCCAATTCGCCAGTCCATTCGCCAGTCCATTCGCCAGTCAATCTGCCCGCCAGCAAATCCGCCAACCTAAAAGCCACCCTAAAAGCCAAGTGCCGGTTTCCCATCGCAATGCGACGGAAAACCGGCACTTTTAGATCACGTAGATCACGGTTGAATTAGGTTTGGAACAGGGCTGAATCACCCCTAGCCCACTCCCCTATTCTCCAACCACTTCGAGCACATAGTTGCCCTGGCTGCTGCTGTCATAGCCGTTGGCGATCACGGTGTAGGTGCCATCGGCAGGCAGAGTCAGGCTGATTTCAGAGCTGAAGTTGTCGGGGCTAACGTCATCGTTTTGGGCCAACACTTCGCCCTCCGGTGAGATCAGCACCAGATAGGGGTCAAAGTCGTCGCTTGACAGGGTGATTGTCACCGTTTGCCCTTCTTGCCCATCAAAGCTGTATTCATCGTACAGGCTGTTGTCAGAGCTCAGCACTTGGTCGCCTTCTTCGAGCACACCGTTTTCTTGCAAGAGAGTTGACTGAGCCAAAGCCGCCCCGACGGGAAGACCCGCCAGCACCACGCCTGCCACCATACCACCAACCCATGCTTGAATCTTCATCAACTCTCTCCTTGAACTAAAACTAAAAGTGACATTATTGAGCTACTACACAGAGCTACTACACGTTTCCAGCATATTCCACGCAATTCCCGGTTGAAATCTGTAAAAAAACATTGGGCAATACGGCCGAGATGTGTGTGGCATGTGTGTAGGCATAACCACAGGCTATAACCCTAAGAAAGATCGTCGAAGTCAGGTGCGACAGCCAAGGCCTATGTAAAAATGAATGGGTTATTTAGGCAAGCGGCGATCGCAATCTCTGGGGTTTCCGATGACGAAATTCATATTTGTAACGGGTGGCGTGGTTTCCAGTATCGGTAAGGGCATCGTTGCGGCAAGTCTGGGACGCTTACTCAAGTCACGCGATTACTCGGTGTCTATTTTAAAGCTTGATCCTTACATTAACGTTGACCCTGGCACGATGAGTCCCTTCCAGCACGGGGAAGTGTTTGTCACCGAAGATGGCGCAGAAACAGATCTAGACCTAGGGCATTACGAGCGGTTTACCGATACCTCTATGTCTAGACTGAATAGCGTCACCACAGGTTCCATTTATCAGGCGGTACTTAACAAAGAACGCCGGGGTGACTATCAAGGCGGCACCGTGCAGGTGATTCCGCACATTACCAACGAAATCAAAGAGCGGATTTTACGCGTCGCAAAAAATACTAACCCTGATGTTGTAATCACGGAAATTGGCGGGACGGTGGGCGATATCGAGTCGCTGCCGTTTTTGGAGGCGATTCGGCAGTTTCGTAAAGATGTGGGACGGCGCAACGTCCTTTACATGCACGTGACGCTGATGCCCTGGATTCCATCGGCGGGCGAAATGAAAACCAAGCCGACCCAGCACTCGGTCAAGGAATTGCGGTCGATTGGCATCCAGCCCGATATCTTGGTGTGTCGGTGCGATCGCCCCTTGCCGATTGGCTTAAAAGAGAAAGTGTCCGAATTTTGCGACGTGCCGGTTGAGTGCGTGATTACCTCCCAAGATGCAGGCAGCATCTACGAGGTGCCACTGATGCTAGAGGCAGAGGGCATGGCCCATCAGGTGCTCGATCTGGTGCAACTGCCCCAGCGCACCCCCGACTTAAGCCAGTGGCAAACGCTGGTTGATCGGCTTTATCGCCCCACCCATCCGGTCGAGATCGCCATTGTCGGTAAGTATGTCCGACTGGGCGATGCCTATCTGTCGGTGATCGAAGCGCTGCGCCATGCGGCGATCGCCGTCGGGGGTGAGTTGAGCATTCGCTGGGTCAACTCTGAAGACATCACCCTCGATAACGCAGACACCCATCTCAAGGGAGTGCACGGCGTTTTGGTACCCGGTGGTTTTGGCATTCGGGGCATCGATGGCAAAATTTCGGCCGTCAAGTATGCCCGCGAACACAAAATTCCTTACCTCGGGCTGTGTTTGGGGATGCAGTGCGCGGTGATCGAGTGGGCCCAGTATGTGGCCCGCCTAGAAGATGCCAACAGCGCCGAGTTTGAGCCAGAGACCCCCAATCCGGTGATCAACCTGCTGCCCGAACAGCAAGACGTTGTTGACCTGGGCGGCACTATGCGTCTGGGGCTGTATGCCTGTCGCATTGCCCCCAACACGCTGGCCGAAAAGCTCTATCAAGAAGAGGTGATCTACGAGCGTCACCGCCATCGCTACGAGTTTAACAACGCCTATCGCAATCTGTTCCTCGAAACGGGCTATGTGATCAGCGGGGCCTCCCCCGATGGTCGCCTCGTCGAAATCGTGGAACTGCCTGATCATCCGTTCTTTATTGCCACGCAGTTCCACCCTGAGTTTCAGTCGCGCCCCAGCAGCCCTCACCCGCTGTTTAAGGGCCTGGTGGAAGCCGCGATCGCCTATGCGGATACGCTCAGCCCAGACTCGCAGTCTTCGGACTCAGCTAACGCGCCAGCTAACGCACCCACCGAAAGGCCATCGCTGGATAGGGCGCTTGAAACGGTGATGCCGGTTGAGTCAGCCTCAATTTAGTCGTGTTGTTTGCCCAATTTTTTTGCACCAGTCTTTGCGTAAAGACTGGTGCAAAAAATTAGTACTAGCAAAAATTCCCAAAAAAATTGCCTGACCTTATAAGCCCCCAAGGTCAGGCAAACTTACCTGTAAGGACGCTTTCCTAACCAGAAGAGCTCAGTGGTCAAATTGCCCCCTAACCACTTAGTCTTCCGAATGCGTTCTCCAGAAGTGATCTCATTCTGCTCTTTGTAACGTGGAAACGCTTCAAGACAAGTACTGATTTTTGCCCATGGGCTACGGATGTAGTCAAAAAAAGATCCGTAGATCCACCTGTAAATCTTGCTGACATACGGACTCCGATGGCCATGGCCCCCTCGATCGCTTGCCCCCATCGCTTGCCCCGATTCGATCACCATTCCCTGTTAAATCCCGTTACATCATGGCGCTCAGCCTTTGAGGGCTGAGCGCAACGCGCTATAATTTCACGCTGTGTTTTTAGATAAGCGTATTCATTGTGAATTTACCCGTTGAGTCTTTCCCTAATACGGCCCCGAATGCGGCGATCGCCGTGCCCGACGCTGTTTCAGCCGTTACTCCAGCCGTTACGCCATTACCGCTGACGATACCTGAAGCGGGTTTGAGCGACCCGGCTACCGTTACCCAAAACCGCAAGGCCGACCACCTGCGGGTGTGTTTAGAGGAAGACGTGCAGTGTCGCCAACTGACCACTGGGCTAGAGCGCTATCACTTTACCCACTGCTGTTTGCCAGAGATCGATCGCCAAGATGTAGACGTTAGCACCACCTTTTTGGGCAAGCGCCTAGGGGCACCGCTGCTGATCTCGTCGATGACGGGGGGAACAGAGTTTGCCCAGTTGATCAACTATCGGCTGGCGGCGATCGCCCAACACTATGGGCTGGCGATGGGGGTAGGGTCTCAGCGGGTGGCGATCGAAAACCCGGAGGTGACAGCGACGTTTGCGGTGCGGTCGGTGGCCCCAGACATCTTGCTGTTTGCCAACCTAGGGGCGGTGCAGTTGAACTATGGCTATGGGATCGAGGAATGTCAGCGGGCCATTGATGCCCTCGCCGCCGATGCGCTGATTTTGCACCTCAATCCGCTCCAAGAAAGCGTCCAGACCAAGGGCGATGTCAACTTTGGTGGGCTGTTGCCAAAGATTGCGACGCTGTGCGATCGCCTGCCGGTGCCAGTGATTGCCAAAGAAGTCGGCAACGGTGTCTCTGCGGCCATGGCCAAACGGCTGATTGAAGCAGGGGTCAGCGCCATTGATGTGGCGGGCGGCGGCGGCACCTCGTGGGCCAAGGTCGAAAGCGAGCGGGCCAAAGATCCGCTGCAGCGACGGTTGGGCAAAACCTTTGCCAACTGGGGCTTGCCGACGGCCGACTGCCTTCGCGAGATCCGGGCGATCGCCCCGACACTGCCGCTGATTGCCTCTGGGGGGTTGCGCGACGGGTTAGACGCGGCCAAGGCGATCGCCCTTGGGGCCGACTTGGCGGGGTTTGCGATGCCGTTTCTGCAAGCCGCGGCCGACTCTGAAGAGGCTCTGCATGAACTGGCGATCGCCCTAATTGCAGAGTTGAGTACGGCACTGTTTTGCACCGGTAGCGCCACGCTGTCGGCACTGCGGCAACCCGGCGTGCTGACCCGGTTGGGCTAATGGCAAGCTAGACCGCTAGGCAAGCTAGACCTCTAGCCGATCAAAAAAGGGCTGAGTAATCAGCCCTTTGCCTATCTCGAAATCCAGACCCAGTACCTAGATCAGCTTCAGGTCAGGATATTGGGTCAATACGTCGATGGCCGAGAGAGTGTCACCCTCAGGCTGAGGCGTCCACAGCACCTCTAAGGCCATGAGGCGATCGCTAGACACAGCGCCCAATTGCGCCAGGGCCCGACGGAAATC
>DATNOW010000259.1:0-2584 GCA_036703515.1 Chroococcidiopsis sp. | reverse complement strand
GGTGATCGATCCAGGCACCGAGGCGATCAAAAAAACCGAGTATTATCCCAACGGTGACACCATCGAGTTTGAGTATGGGCGACGGGTGGGGGCCAAGTTTATGGGGCTAGAGGGGCAAACCCTGGCCCAACTGGGGACATTGGGGGAAGCGTGGGGGCTCGCGCCTAGCGACAAGGCGATCGTATTTCTCGATAACCACGACAAGCAGCGCGGGCATGGCGGCGGCGGCACCTACCTGACCCACAAAGACGGTTCACTTTACAACCTAGCCACAGTGTTTATGCTGGCCTACCCCTATGGCTATCCCCAGGTGATGTCGAGCTATGCCTTTGACAACAGCGATCAAGGGCCTCCATCCGATGCCCAAGGGCGCACCCAAGGCGTCTATGCCACGGGGCAACTGCGCTGCTTTGCCGAGTGGATTTGCGAACACCGTCGTCCAGCGATCGCCACCATGGTGCGCTTCCGCAATGCCACGGCTGCAGACTTTCGGCTCACCGACTGGTGGAGCAACGGCCGCAACCAAATCGCCTTTGGGCGAGGCGATCGCGGCTTTGTGGTGATCAACCGCGAAGCCACGCCCTTGAACCATACCTTTAGCACCAGCCTTGCACCCGGTCGCTACTGCGATATTTTACACAGCCCGCTGAATCAACCCTGCGCGGCCCCGCTGACCGTCGATTCGCAAGGGCAGTTTACGGCTACCGTGGCCAGCCTGGAGGCGATCGCCCTCCTGCCCGATGCCTCCAGTTCGTGATGCCTCCGGTTCGTGATGTGGCCCAAAACCCATCAGTACAAAACCGATAAGTATCGAAAACTGTAACGGAATCTACCGTCCGCCCTGGGTGATGTCACAGTAAGACTATCCACTCCAGGAGAACACTCCTATGAAATCTGCTTTGATCAATCGCCCCCGCAAATCCCTGCAAAACTGGCTGGCAGTGCTGCCCCTAACCTTAGGCCTGTTGAGTTTACCGATGATCAATCCGATCAATCCCGCCATGGCGGAAGAGCAAACCTTGAGAACCCTGACCGTCTCTGGACAAGGCAGCGAGAGCATCGCCACCACCCTCAGCCGCGTCAACTTAGGAGTCGAGGCCCAAGGGCAGACGGCAGAAGAGGTGCAGCAGGAAGTAGCACGCCGCTCTAATGCAGTGGTGACGCTGCTGCGATCGCGCAATGTCAGCAAGCTCCAGACCACGGGCATTTCCCTCAACCCCCTCTACGACTATTCCGACAACCGCCAGCGCATCATCGGCTATCAGGCGACCAATACCGTCAGCTTTGAAATCCCCACCGATCGGGCCGGTACGCTGCTCGATGAAGCGGTCAGCGCCGGGGCCAGCCGCATCGATGGCGTCAGTTTTATTGCCTCCGACGAGGCGATCGCCGGAGCCCGTGACGTTGCCCTGCGCGAAGCCACCGAAGATGCCCTCAGCCAAGCCGATGCCGTCTTTGCAGCCCTCGGGTTGCGCCGGGGTGAAGTGGTTAGCATTCAAGTGAACGGTGCCAGCGCCCCCCCGCCAATCATGCTGCAAGCCCGCTATGACCGCGCCGAAGCGGCCGCTGCCCCCACCCCGGTGATTGGTGGCGACCAAGAAATCCAAGCGTCGGTCACCTTGCAAATCAGCTACTAGTGCTCTGTCAAATCTAAATTTGTAGGTTGGGTTAGCGACAGCGTAACCCAACGAAATCTTTGAATCTGTTGGGTTTCACTTCGTTCTACCCAACCTACGCTTACCCTAGGGGATTTGCGCAGTCTATTTTGTGGAGTTTATGGGGCAGACAATGACCGCCCCATAAACTCCACAGCATATCAATCCCATCCCACAATCAGAGCATAGCCGCATATCGATGCGATTTTGTGGCTTATGGTGTAGCGTTGACATCAGAGACGCTACATCTGGAGGTTAACGTGACCCCTGGCCCCGATCAGCTTCTGCTCTTTTCCCCCGACGAGTTGCGAAGCCCCCGCCCCCTCACCGACGAGTTAGAAATCAGCCCTGAAGCGCTCCAAGATTGGAAGCAGCGGGTTGCCCATTACCAACGCCATGTCATCGTCAACGCGGCCCCCCAGCAGGGCAGTTTGTTTGACCTGGCCCCTGCCTTCAGTACCGACCCCACTCAGATCGATCCGTTTGGCTTGCCGCAGCAAAACACCGAGTTTTGGCGCTGGAAAGCCAGTGAAGCTGGGGTGGCGGCACTCTACTTTGTGATCGACTACACCCTCCCCCTGTTGCTATATGTAGGGGAAACCTGCAAATCGGGGCAGCGCTGGAAAGGAGAGCATGACTGCAAACGCTATTTGCTCAGCTATCGCCAAGCCCACTATCAGCACCGGCTTCCTACCCAGTTAGGGATTGCTTTTTGGGGGCAAGCCCCCGACCAGACGCGCCCGCGCCAAAAGCTAGAGTCGGCCCTGATCTACCGCTGGCGATCGCCCTTCAACAAAGAAAATTGGGAATTTTGGGGAACGCCGTTTGTGGGTAAATAGGGTGGGCGCGCCCGTGCAGGTAACGTGCAGGTAAATAGGGCAGGAGGGTGATTGATTGAAACAGCGTCTTGATAGTTTGCTGGTCGAGCG
>DATNOW010000258.1:0-4814 GCA_036703515.1 Chroococcidiopsis sp. | reverse complement strand
AGGCATCGAGACATCGAGCAAAATGGCATCCACCGATTCTGACTGTAGTAGCTGCAAACATTCTTCGCCTGAAGCGGCGCTGAGGGTATCCCATCCGCCCAAATCTTCTAGACAGGCCTGCACGAGTTCGCGCAACCGCTCTTCATCGTCTACTACTAGAATGCGTCGGGTTTCCAGTCGATTTTCCATAGGATTGCGTTTGCGGCGAGGGTGATAACGGCGTCAAAACAAGCGTGTGAAAACGAGCGTGTGAAAACGAAACCTAGAGATAACAGCACAGATCGCATGATAAATCGCGTTACAGATCGCATCACGGATCGCATTACAGCTCACACTGGGGCGGGACGGGGCAGCGATACAAAAAAGGTGCTTCCTTCTCCCAGCGTGCTTTCTACCCAGATCTGACCGTTATGTTGTTCTACAATGCTTTGACAAATTGCCAGTCCTAATCCGGTGCCGCCCTTTTCCCGCGCATCGGAGGCGTCTACCTGCTGAAAGCGTCCAAAAATCGTCTTCAGCTTATCAGCAGGAATGCCGCGCCCGTGGTCGCGGACGGTAAACAGGATGTCGCGATCGCGTTCTTCAACCTGTAGGCTAACCGTAGAGTGGGGGGGAGAAAATTTGATCGCGTTGCTAAGCAGATTGGTCAACGTTTGCACAATTGCCTCTGCGGACGCATACAGCTCAACATCGGTTGCCTCAATACTCAGGGTGACTTGGTTTTGGCTGGCGATCGTTTGCAGCCCGCTGGCGGCCTGCTGCATCAAGTCGGCGGCTTGGCAATAGCCCTTTTCGAGGATGGCGCGCCCGGCTTCTAAGCGCTCTAGGTCTAAAATATCGTTGACTAGGCTGACTAGACGCTGGGTGTCGATCAGGGCAATTTCGAGCATGCGCTTAAATTTGCTGGGTTTGTTGTCGTAAACACCTGCTTTTAATAAGCCCAAGGACAGTTGAATAGAGGCCAGGGGCGTCCGCAGTTCGTGGCTGACAATGCTGATAAATTCGTTTTTAATTTGTTCAATTTTTTGCCGTTCGGTGATGTCTTCAGCGATCCCAGCAATGCGCACGATCGCCCCGACTTCGTTTTTAATGGGGAAGGCGCGATCGCGAATCCAACGGATGCTGCCATCATTCTGGATGATGCGATAGATAGTGTCATACTGACCGGCTTGAGCGATTTCAGCGGCGCTGCTCTGGAGCCGGGGGCGATCGTCAGGATGCACCGCTTCTAGCCAGTCCAGGGGGTTGAGATAGAGGCTATCGGGGTTGCGATGCCATAGGGTAGCGTAGGCTGGGCTGACGTAAAGCACCTGTCGGGTGGCGTATTCCACGATCCAAAAGACGGCCTGGATGTTTTCGGCCAGCTGGCGAAACTTTTCTTCACTTTGGCGTAGGGCAGTTTCAATTTCTTGGCGATAGACCAAGGCGTTGAGCAGTCGGTTGTTGACTTCCATCAACTCGGCGGTGCGTTCCTCAACGCGGCTTTCTAGCTCTGCTTTGGCCTGTCTGAGGGCTTCTTCGGCCTGTTTGCGCTCAGTGATGTCGGTGCAGGTGCCCATCCATTCCACAATTTCGCCCGTATCGTCGATGATGGGCACGCCCCGCACGGCAAAGTGATGGTAGTTACCATCTTTCAACCGCAGTCGATATTCAGTTTCATAGAGGGTGCGGTTGCTGTGGGCCGTTTTCCAGATTTGGGCCGTGCGATCGCGATCGTCGGGATGCACCACATCTAACCAGCCCCAGCCCTGATATTCCTCTAAGGTTTGCCCCAAAATTTCTAGCCAGCCGTAGGGGGTGGTCGTGGCATAGCCGTCCACATCCGCCAGCCAGACGATTTGGGCTGAAGCTGTCACTAACGAACGATAGCGCTGTTCACTTTGGCGTAAGGCGGCCTCAATTTGCTGCCGTTCGAGCAATTCGGTTTGCACTTGGGCGTAGAGATCAGACTGCTGGATGGCAATACTCACCTGGGCGGCAATTTGGCGTAGCAAATCGATTTCCAACGGTTGCCAGTCGCGGGGGGCAACGCAGTGATGGGCGATCAGCAATCCCCACAGCTCACTGTCTTTGAGCACAGGCACGGCTAGGTTGGCGCGCACCTGAAACTGGCGGAGCAGGTTGAGATGGCAGGGATCGATGCCGGATGTATAAATATCTGCTTTAGCGGTAACGAGCCCTTCGCGAAAAGGTTGGACGTACCGTTCAGCAAAGCAGGGATCAACAATTTCGGTAGCCAGAATCGGCAAACAGTTGTCGCCACAGGACTCGACCACTATGGTGCCAATCCAGCGGGGATCAAACTGAAAGATGATGACGCGATCGGTTTGCAGCACCTGCCGGACTTCATTGGCGGTGGTCTGCAAAATGTCTTCTAGGTTGAGCGATCGCCGGATTCGCTGGGTCATATCCATGACGATGCGCTGCTGCTCCACCGTCTGCTGGAGCTGATCTTGCACCTGTTTACGTTCGGCTTCGCTGCGTTTGCGGTCGTCGATGATGATTACGCTGCCCGTCATCCGAATGGGAGTGCCGGTGCTGTCATACAAAGCATGGCCGCGTTCTTCAATCCAGTGGATGCTGCCGTCTGGCCAACACACCCGAAATTCGCACTGGTAGGGAATGCGCTGCTGGAGCGATCGCTCGACCATCTGCTCGACCCCAGCCCGATCGTCGGGATGCAGGCAGGCGGTAAAGCTTTCATAACGGCCATCAAAGGTGCCGGGGACGAGCCCAAAAATCTGCTCATGTTCTGACGACCAAATAATCTGTTGCGTTAGCAAATCCCAATCCCATAGCCCGATTTGGGAGGCATTGAGGGCTGATTTAAGGTGCCCGCTATAGTCAGTTAGGTCAGTTAGGTCAGGCGGCTGGGCGGCATGAGTTTGGGCAGTGGTGCTCACTGCGTCGTTTGCGTCGTCTGCCCTGTCTGGGGCGGCGGCAGTGGGAGTAGTAGGTGGTGCTAAAGTATCTGCTGGCAGCGCTGAACCCAGACTGTGGCTGGGGATCAGCGATATTGTGCCGGTATTTACTGCGCCCGGACTTGCTGCGCCCGGACTGATTGCAGTTAAACGATGGGAAGATGCCGAACGGCTTAGCCAATAGACCAGCAGGGCCACCCCCAAAAAACTCAGCAGCGTAGCCCCTGCCTCGGGCTGGCTGAGTCCAAACTGCTGGCGCGGCGGCAAGATAAAGTAGGTCAGGGCCGCTGTAGCGCAGGCGATCGCCAGCAGACCAGGAAGACGGCCGCCATAGCGCGCGCTGAGAAAAATCGCCAAATAAAAACATCCGCCGAGGGTGCCCGACAGCCAAGGTTCTAAGGTCAACGTTAGCCCAAGGGCGATCGCCGTGGTGCCGATCGCCATTCCATAGGGCCAGATCCACCGCAGGATTGTCATAGGTAACCTTCCGCTCTGTGGGATTGGGATCGGGATTGGGATTGGGATTGGGATTGGGATTGGGTTTGGGATCGGTCTGAAGTGTGGGTCATCGAGTCACCGGGGCGAAGGGAAGCGGCGGTGGCAAAGGGAACAGAGGGGCGGCGGGGGCGCTCAATCCGGCTAAGCACTCGCGTCACCAGTTCTGGGCCAATCACGGGTTTGCTAATAAAATCATCGGCACCTGCGGCAAAGGCCTGCTGCAAAGCATCGGTATCGGTGTGGGCGGTCACAACCAGCAGTGGTAAATCGCCCCATTGGGCATCCTGCCGCACTACTTGGCACAGTTCTAAGCCGCTGATCTGCGGCATTTCTAAATCTAAAATAATCAGCTGGGGCAAGGTTTCGGTTAGCACTTGCCAGAACTGCTGCGGCTTGTCTAGGGTTACGACCTCTAGCCCCCAAGGCACCAGCAGTGCCGACAAATAGGCTAGGCTGGCGGCGTCATCATCCACAATCAGCACGCGGGCGGTGGGCATTGCGGGGGGCGGCAAAACTCGGGCGATCGCCCGCACTATCGGCTCGACGGAGGCCTGCTTGGGCAAAAACTGACGCGCCCCCAACCGGGAGGCCACCAGCCGCAATTCGAAGCTGTCTCCCTGCGTTACCACAATCACAGGCAAGGCCGGCCAGCGCTGGCTGAGGTCTTGCCAGCACTGCAAGCCGTCTTGATCACAGCCCGATTCTCCCCAATCCACCACTACTGCGGCGGGTTGGGCGGCCGCTAGCTGCGACCGGGCCATGCCCCAATCAGAGGCGATCGCCAGTTCTAAACTGAGGCTGCGGAGCCCGTTATGGAGGGATTGGGCTAACCCTGCGTCGCCGCTGACCAGCAGCACCAACTGCGATCGCTCGCTAGGCTGGGTGGCTACGGTTTCTGGTATGGCAGTGGCGGTGGCGGATGGGGGGTGAGGCAACTCCTGTTGCAGCGCACTGACTAATTCACTCAGGCGGGCAATGTCGGCGAGCGTGGTGGGTATGCCTTCTAGCAACAAATGCTCGATTGACCGCGATAGCTGTGAGCCATTGGGATAGCCAAAGGTCGCCATCGATCCGGCCAGTTTATGCGCTTCCTGCTTAGCCTCGTCATAGAGGGCTGGATCGATCTGCTGGGCTGCGATCGCCGCACTGGCCCGCACCAATACGTCTACCTGAGCGCTAAAAGAATAGCGAAAGCGCTCTAACACCCGCTGTACAGCATCATGCTGAGGCGATCGCTCCGAAGGCTGTTTTTGGGGTTGCTCTGGGGAGCGTTCTGGGGATCGTTCCGGGGATTGCTCTGAGGATTGCTCTGAGGATCGCTCTGAGAACTTTCCTGAAGCCGGTTTTGAGGATGATAATTGCTCTAATGGTGATTCCCCCGGCGCAGTGGAGGGA
>DATNOW010000257.1:0-2146 GCA_036703515.1 Chroococcidiopsis sp. | reverse complement strand
TATTGAACCGCAGTCAGGCTAAAACGTTGCCCCGTTCCAGCCCCACATCGAGCCTTTGGCATCGGCAAACTCAATGTAGGTGCGGTTGGGGGCAACCCCCAGCGCCTGCTGAATCTTGTTACAAAAATCTTGGCTCATCGTACGGGTCTGAGTCGGGTTCATCGTGCCGACGCTCTTGATTTCGATGAAGCAGGCCGGTTCGGTGGTGCCCGCAAAGGTCATCGCCACGTCGGGTTCAAAGGCCGTCATGACGTAGGCTTCTGGCTTGCCGGTGTGTTTGGCCAAGCTCGCCGATAGTTCTTTCAGCAACCCATCCAAGTCAGGGCGACTGGGGGCGGCAACGGAGGTGTGGACTTTGATTAGGGGCATAGGGGTAGGGTGGAAGGAAAGGGTGAAGGGTGAAGGGTAAAGTAGGGTGCCGTTAGCGACAGCGTAACGCACCGTTTTAAAGCAAAAGCCAAGATTGCGTTAAAGGACAAACAACAAAACGCCATTATGGGAAAAAGCGCTTGGGAAAAAGCGTTTGCTGGAGCGTTAACGACTCCACAGGGCTTTCCAGGCGAAATGGGGCAGGGCTAACATCCGCCGCCAGCGCCAGGGTTCTTGGTAGAGGCGATAGACCCACTCTAGGTTGTTGTTGCGCAGCCAGCCGGGGGCACGGGTTTTGACCCCAGACCAGATATCGAAGCTGCCGCCGACGCCAATCCAGACAGCATTGGGGCAGAGGTAGCGATGATCGCGAATCCAGGTTTCTTGGCGGGGGACGCCGAGGCCGACCAAGATGATGTCGGGTTGGCGATCGCGAAAGGTATGTTCGAGGTCGCGCTGCTGCTCTTCTGACAGATAGCCATGCTGGGTACCAGCGATCGCAATCCCCGGGACGCGGCTTTTCCACACCTGAGCCGCGTTCTCGCAAACCCCCGGCGCACCGCCATAGAAAAAGATCGAGAGCGGCTTTGCGCCATGGCTACCGGCCGATCGCCGCAGCAATTCTTCGGCTAGCTCAATGCCAGGGCAACGGCTCACCTGCTGTCGACGCAGCAGCCGTAAATAGAGCACGACCCCGGCTCCATCGGGCACAACCAGGTCAGCGGCGCGGATGATTTCGGTCAGTTCGCCGTTTTGTTCGGCCTGCATCGCCATTTCTGCATTCAGCGTCACCACATGCAGCCCACACCGCTGCTGCGCCTGAGCAAACAGCCAACTCGGGTAATCATTCAGCACATGGACTGGCAAGCCTAGCACCGAAAGCACCTTAGGAGATTCGATCGAACGGCTTTGGGTTAGTTCTGTCATATCTGGGGATCGCACCAGCCTCATACCACCCCCAATTATGCAGCGTAATGGGCGGCAAAAACTAGTGGAATCACGGTGAATCCTTCGCCTTGGGCACAACAGACAATTTTACTAGGAAAATTTTACTAGGGAAATTGGAGGCACCTATCGCTGCCTTGCCCCGATCCCCTTACTCTATCCACAGAGAGGCGATCGCCGCTACTATCACAGGTACGTCTCTGCATCCTTTGCGCCCGAATTTTCTATGTCTGACTGGCTTTACCCCTACCCAGCGCTCTTGGCTGGCACCTTAATCAAGCGCTACAAACGTTTTTTTGCCGACATTGAGCTTGATTCGGGCGAGACGATTACGGCCCACTGCCCCAACACTGGCCCCATGACGGGGGTGTATAGCCCCGGCCATCGCGTCATGGTGTCCCACAGCGATAACCCCAAGCGATCGCTAGCCTATACCTGGGAATTGATCGAAGTCCACGACACGGTTCCTACCTGGGTGGGGGTCAACACGGCCCTGCCCAACCGAGTGATTAAAGCCGCCTTAGAAGCCCGCCTGTTTCCTGAACTGGGCCGCTATGACCAGATCAAGCCAGAAGTGCCCTACGGCCAAGACAAAAAAAGCCGGATTGATTTTCTGCTCAACGGCAGCTCAACGGACGACAAAGGCGATCGCCCTATCTACATCGAGGTCAAAAATACAACCTGGGTCAAAGGCAACCTGGCCCTGTTTCCCGATACAGTGACAACGCGTGGGCAAAAGCATCTGCGCGAACTCACCGATCTGCTGCCCGGCGCTCGTGCGGTCATGCTCTATTTCATCAATCGCGGCGACTGCACCCAGTTTGCCCCCGGC
>DATNOW010000256.1:0-3950 GCA_036703515.1 Chroococcidiopsis sp. | reverse complement strand
GGCAAGCGGCTGATTGATGAATCACGCCAGAGACTGGGACGTGAGTGTATGATTGTGCTGCTGGCTGCCCCCCAAGCCAATGAGTATTACCCAAAGGTGGGTTTTGAGCACAATCCCAGAGCCTGGGTGCTGCGCGCAGATGCCAATTGAGCGTTTGGCTATCAAGCCTAGAGCGGTAAGCAGCTAGACACACAGTTAGACACACAGTTAGACACACACGGCTAGGCACACTCACAGACATTAGCCTCACGGGCGATCGCCTAGCGCTAAAATCCTAGCTTGAAAAACGCTCTACAGGCTCTACAAATGGCATCATGGAAAAACAACCCAACGATGAAGTTGAGGGAGGTTCAAGGTTTATACGCGTCCCCTAGCTCGGCTGATCGAGCAATTCCAAAAACTACCCGGCATTGGGCCCAAGAGCGCCCAACGCTTAGCGCTGCACATTCTAAAGCGCCCCGAATCAGATATCCAAGAGCTGGCCCAGGCGTTGCTAGATGCCAAACAGCAGGTTGGGTTTTGCAAAGAGTGCTTTCACCTATCGGCAGAACCCGTTTGCGAAATTTGTCGGGCCACGAGCCGCGATCAGGATATTATCTGCGTCGTGGCTGACTCTAAAGACGTGATCGCTTTAGAAAAAACCCGCGAATATCAAGGGCTTTATCATGTCCTCGGCGGGCTAATTTCGCCGATGGATGGCATCGGCCCAGAGCAGCTCCACATCGGCGCATTGGTGCGACGGGTCAGCCAGAAGAAGATTGAAGAAGTGATTGTGGCCATCAGCCCCAGCGTTGAAGGCGACACCACAACCCTCTATGTGGGGCAGTTGCTCAAACCTTTTACAAAGGTGACGCGCATCGCCTTTGGTTTGCCCATGGGGGGCGACCTCGAATATGCCGATGAGGTAACTCTGGCCCGCGCCCTAGAGGGACGCCGTGAAATCGACTAAGCTCCTCCTAGCCTTTTAACTCATCCTGCT
This sequence comes from Chroococcidiopsis sp., assembly GCA_036703515.1. GTDB lineage: Bacteria > Cyanobacteriota > Cyanobacteriia > Elainellales > Elainellaceae > DATNOW01. Next base: position 2,971 of record DATNOW010000256.1, on the reverse strand, counting down.
GCAAGCGCCAGGGGGTGAACCTGTTCTCCTGCTCTCGGATGAGCCGACCAGAGGAGGGCGGCGATAGGGCGCACCCCTTAGAGTGTAGATGTGCCAAAGATAGACCTCGAAACAGATATTGGCACAAGGTTAGGAGGTGCTCTTGTGAGAACGATGGAACAACGGCTTCTACATGAACGCCTAGAATTTGAAGGGAGCGATCGCCAACGGCTGCAGCGCCCAGTCTGGATGACTCTGGCAGTCAATGCCGCCCAAGCGATTTGGCATTCGGTGGTGGATGGATTAATGGGTGGCTCAGACCTGCGCGTCTGGCAGAGCCGCGATCGCCACGGACAACTCTGGTGGCATCTTTATGACCCGAAAACGGGCGAGTCTGCCCAAGTCAGCTCTGAAGAAGAAGCACTCAACTGGATTGAGGAAAGCTACTACCGCAAACCCCAACCGTTGGAGGATTTGCCTTGGTAGACGAAAACGCCCACCCACTAAAGCAATCGGCTCGAAGCCTATAGGTTTCGAGCCGATTGTTTTTAGCGGATTATTTTTGAATGAATTCCTGGCCGCATGGGCACGACAGGGCAACTCCCCATTGCAGCACCCCATTAATCGGTCTACCGCTTTATGAACCGACCGTTCAAAGTGCACCATTACAGCCGATAAAACGGATCATCCCAGCCAAAGAAATCACCCGCATCGTTTTCGTTTTGCTTGGATTTCTTCGCATTGGGTGGCGTATTGGGTGGCGCATTAGGCGGGGCATTAGGGGGTCGGTTAGACGGTGCGCCAGGGTTGCCCAACGGGTTCGATTGTAGATTTGACTGTGGATTTAACTGTGAATTCGCGGGTGAATTCGCCCGTGAATTTGCCTGCGGATTCGATTGTGGATTTAACTGTGAATTCGACCGTAGATTCGACTGGGGATTCAGCAGCGGGTTCGCCTGTGGGTTCGCCTGTGAATTGGATAACGGCCGCCCCGCAGAAGCAATCGGGCGCGACGCGGGCGGTGGCGGCACGGCAAAGGCAGAGTTTTGGGCGGCGGGACGACGCACCCCCGGCTGGGGCGGTGGCGGGGTCACTGGCGGCAGACCCGAGGATCGCGATGCGGCCGGCGGCGGCGTCACGGGCGGTTCGATTTGAGTCGGTAAATCACTGGCAAAGGGCGATCGCATCGACTGTGGCATAATCCGACTGCGAGACACTTGCCCAGCGGGCGCGTGGCGATAGGCATCTTGTCCTGGGGTTGTAGTACTAAAACCACCCCGATTGGTATCAATGGCATGGCGGATGGCCACCGGCAAATTTTCCCAGTTGAGCGAGTCGTTTTTGAGCACCAGCCGCAGTTGATGTAGGACATCGCGCAGATGGGTCGACTGCTGCGGCTGAAGCGGCACATAGCTGCGCAGCGGATCGCGACGGATAGCGGCGATCGCCCGCTGCACCGCCTGCGATACCTGCACCGCCAGCTTCACCCGTCCCCGCTGAATCTGAAACTCCAAACCCTTCTCGCTCGTGGCGTAGAGGGGCGGCAGTTGATTGAGCGCATAGGCCACCAACTCTGTTTGGTTAATGTAAGACACAACGCGTGGAGGGAGCGCCCGCACCTGACGCTCTACTTCCTCCTCAACCAGCATCTCCATTGCATTTTTGTAGGCTCCCACCATACTGATGCCTCGCACTTGTGTTCTCAAACCGTAGACGGAACACCCTGAACTAAAACGATCGAACTGAAACTATCAAACTGAAACTATCAAACCGGAATTATCAAACTGAAACTATCAAACTGGAATTATCGACTCGAAATTCTCGTAACCCTCGCTATTCTCGCAACCATTGACCGAGCATGAATCGACCATTGAGCAAGCATTCATTGAGCATTCATCGAGCATTTATCGAGAATCGAAACGAATCGGAGTTGTTGAGTACCCCTTTGAGCAATCCCCTCCGATGAGGGCAATGCCAAATTGATCCTGGCATCGGCAAGGCCAGAGGCTCACGCGCCTGGGTTAATTCGGCTAGATTGACAATGGGGATCGGATTTTATCGAAAATCCTATAGTCACCTGCGGCTGCAATTCCGTCTAGGTTCATACCGCCGAATTATTCGTCACTGAGTCGTTCATATAGCGGATGTTGCCAGCTTTGAGCGAGCGATCGCCCATCGGCTGAGGCAGAGCTTTTCGCTTAGAAGGCTTGCCCTGCAAGCACTCCAGTCAACAATTAGGCTCGACCCATCGGAGGGTCACTCTATCAACAGGGGCAACACAAATTTGTGGAATATTGCATCATAGCAAACTGTTACGGAAACGTGGCAACCGGCCGCCATTCCCCCCATTTTGCCAGACCGCAATCGGCCGCATCGCCCGCTAGGGCTCAGTTGTAAACGGAATTTCGATCACAAATTCGGTGCCGCCGCTGGGGTGGGCCAGACAGTGCAGCCTACCTTTGTGGCGATTGACCACAATTTGATGGCAAATCGACAGCCCGAGCCCAGTACCTTGCCCCACGGGTTTGGTCGTAAAAAATGGGTCAAAAATCTTTTGCCGAATCGCCTCAGCAATGCCCTGCCCGTTGTCGTGAATGCGGACAATTGCCCAGGTCTGGGTCGGATCGCTGAGATCAGACTGGACGCGGGTTTGAATCGCGATCGTGCGGGGGGGCGGGCATTGCCCTAGGGCATCGATCGCATTGCAGAGGATATTCATAAACACTTGGTTGATCTGGCACGGCGAACAGCGCACCGGGGGCAGCAGCCCATAGTCTTTGATGATATCGATGCCGGGGTTTTGCCCGTTGGGTTTGAGGCGATGCTGCAAAATCAATAGGGTGCTGTCGAGTCCTTCGTGGAGATCGCTGGCTTTGACATCGGCTTCATCGAGCCGCGAAAAGTTGCGCAACGATAGCACGATCGCCTGGATGCGTTCGGCCCCGAGCTTGATCGACCGCAGCAGCTGCGACAGATCGCTGACCAAAAAATC
>DATNOW010000255.1:0-5906 GCA_036703515.1 Chroococcidiopsis sp. | reverse complement strand
ATCTAACGCTGCCTGAAGAAGCGCCGCCCGAAACACCGCCCAAAGCACCGCCCGAAACACCGCCCAAAGCACCGCCCGAAACACCGCCCGAAACACGGCTCAAACGCACCGCCAAATCCACAACCAAATCCACAGCCAAGTCCGCAACTAAATCAGCAGACAAATCGGCAGACAAATCCACAACTCAGTCGGCAGACAAATCGGCAGACAAATCCACAACTAAATCCACAAAAAAATCGACACGCAAAACCTCCCAGTCCACCCCAGCCGAGTCCGGCGCAGCAGAGGCAGAGCCTAAGCCAGATGCACCCGCACCGACCCGGAAGCGATCGCGATCGCAGGCCGCCACCATCAAAACCACCCGTAGAATCCGCGCCGCCGGTCGAGCCGCCAATCAAACCATCCCAGTCACGGCCACACCCAGCCCTACGGAATCTGGTAAATCCAGCAAATCCAGCAAATCTACTAAATCGACTAAATCCGGCCAATCGACCAAAGCCACTCCAGAGCAGCGGTTTGAGATCTATCCCGCCTGGGAGCTTGTGGGCGAGGAGTATGAAACCAACCTGCGGCAGTATGTAGACTACATGCCCCTGATCTGCGTATCGGGCTTTGCCGAACCCTCAGACACGGCAGAGTTTTATGATCGCGAACTGCTGCTGCGGCACTTTTCTGAATGCCTGCTGAGTGACCTGGTGACGACGATGCCCACCACCCAGGCCTTTGAGAAAACCATCGTCGAGTCTGTGGTCTACGACTGCCTGCACCCCGGTCAAAGTGGTGCCCCGTGGACGACGGCCAGCCGCTTAGAGCAATACAGCCAGTGGCAACAGTGGCGCGATCGCATCACCCATAGCCAAACCAATGTGCCCTTCTACCTGGGCTTCCAACTGCAAGACCCGCTCAAAGCAGACGATCCCTGGCTGCTCCAGTTTCAAGTCTCGCCTAAGGATGACCCTTCCCTGCGGCTGTCCCTAGACGACTACTGGCGCATGAATCCTGAGCAGCAACAGCAGCTCAAGTCATGGCTAGGCAACGCCTTTGAGCAGCATTTGCTGATGAATTTAGGCTACGCTGCCCGCATCTATCCCCGTCTGTGGTCAGGTCTAGAAACCGATCAGCCCGTGGGCATTGTGCTCAATCTAGACAGCGCCTTTGAGTTTCTCAAAGAATCGGCCTGGGTGCTCGAAAGTGCGGGTTATAAGGTGATTGTGCCCTCCTGGTGGACACCCCAAGGGCGACGACGGGCCAAGATCCGGCTCAAGGCCAGCGGCAAATCGCTAAGCGGCGGCGACGATAAAGCCAAGCAATACTTTTCCTTTGAAACCCTGGTGCAATACCAGTATGAGCTGGCCATTGGCGATCAGCCGATCAGCGAAACCGAATGGAATCAACTGGTCAATGCCAAAACGCCCCTGGTCATGGTGCGGGGGCAGTGGATGGAGCTTGACCAAGCCAAAATGCAGCAAATGCTGGAGTTTTGGAAAACCCAACAGCAAGAAAACCCTGAGCTGAGCCTGCTCGACTTTTTGAAGCTCTCGGCCAACGGTAGCGACGACGATCTGGAACTCGACTACGACCGCGATGGCAATCTAGCCACGATGATGGCGCGGCTGCATGACAAAAATCGGCTCGAACCCGTCGAGGCGATCGCCAATCTACACGGCACACTGCGCGATTACCAAAAGCGCGGCGTCTCTTGGCTGCACTATCTAGAGCAACTGGGGTTAAATGGCTGCCTGGCCGACGATATGGGTCTGGGCAAAACCGTGCAGGTGATTGCTCGGCTGGTGCATGAGCGCGAGCTGGCGCAGCAGGCAGGCACTACTCCCCTACCGCCGACGCTTCTGGTGGCCCCAACCTCGGTGGTGGGCAACTGGCAGCGCGAAATCGGCAAGTTTGCCCCCCATTTGCGGGTGGTTGTCCACCACGGTAGCCAGCGCTCTACCGATCCCGTAGCGTTTAAGCAGGCCTGCCGCACCCACGATGTGCTGATCACCTCCTTTGCCCTAGCCCGCAAAGATGTAAAGCTGCTGGGCGACATCAACTGGCATCGGATTGTCTTAGACGAAGCCCAAAATATTAAAAACCCCAAGTCTGATCTGACCAAGGCGATTTTGAAGCTGCCGGCCACCCACCGTCTAGCGCTCACCGGCACACCGATCGAAAACCGACTGCTCGATCTGTGGTCTATTTTCCAATTCCTCAATCCGGGCTATCTGGGCAACCAAACCCAGTTTCGCCGCAACTTTGAGCTGCCGATCCAAAAAAATAACGATCCTCGCCAGTCTGCCACGCTCAAAAAGCTCGTAGAGCCGTTTATTTTGCGGCGGGTCAAAACCGATCAGTCGATCATCAAAGATCTGCCCGATAAGGTAGAGCAAAAGCTCTACTGCAACTTGACCAAAGAGCAAGCCTCGCTGTATGAGGCCGTGGTCAAAAGCGTAGAAGAACAGCTGCAAACGACCGAAGGCATTCAGCGTAAGGGGTTGATTTTGGCAACGCTGACCAAGCTCAAACAGATCTGCAACCATCCCATGCAGTTTTTGCAGGACGGCAGTGAGTTTACGGTGGGGCGATCGCACAAACTCAGCCGCCTCAGCGAAATGCTAGAAGAGGTGATGGCAGAAGGCGAAAGCGTACTGATCTTCACGCAGTTTAATGAACTGGGTGAAGCCCTAGAAAAATATCTGCGCCACACCTGTCACTACAACACCTACTATCTGCATGGCGGCACGGCCCGCCCCAAACGCGAGCAGATGATTGCCGAGTTCCAAAATCCTGAAACAGAGCCTTCGATCTTTGTGCTGTCGCTCAAAGCCGGCGGTGTGGGCATCACCCTGACCAAGGCCAACCATGTGTTTCACTTCGATCGCTGGTGGAACCCGGCCGTTGAAGATCAGGCCACCGATCGCGCCTTTCGGATTGGGCAAACCAAAAACGTCTTCGTCCACAAATTTGTGGCCGTGGGCACGCTGGAAGAGCGCATTGACGAAATGATTGCAGACAAGAAAAAGCTAGCCGGGGCGATCGTCGGGGCCGACGAATCGTGGCTAAGTGAACTCGACAACGATGCCTTTAAAAAACTAATCGCGCTCAACAAGAGCGCCATTTTGGAGTAGTCACCCATGGCCAAATTTAGTCGAACCTGGTGGGGCAAAACGTTTTTAGAAACCCTAGAAACCTTCACCGATTCTGGACGATTGAGTCGGGGGCGTTCCTATGCCAGCGGCAACAAGGTGAGTCGCTTTGAGATCCAGGGCAACGTGGTGACGGCCAAAGTTCGCGGCTCGGTCAATCCCTACTTTGGCGTTTACAAAGAGCCGCTGTATACTACCGTGATTGAGTTTCAGCCGATTAGCGCAGCCAAGTGGGCAGCGGCGATCGCCCTCGTCGCCTCCAAGGCCAGCCAGATTTCTCGCCTGCTGCTCAACGAAATGCCCGACACGATCGAAGACTCGTTTGCCCAGCTCGGGCTAAACCTGTTGCCTCGTAGCTCCAAAGACTTCAAAACAAGCTGCTCATGCCCCGACTGGAGCAACCCCTGCAAACACATCGCTGGGGTCTATTACCTCGTCGCCGCCGCCCTCGATCGCGACCCCTTTTTGATGTTTGAGCTGCGCGGGCTATCGCGCGACACGCTGCATCAAGAACTGGCCAAATCCCCCCTTGGACAAGCGCTGGTCGCAGAAATCAACAGGGCCCAGCATCCCCCACGCCCCGTCGCCAGCTACTATACCCGCCCGACCAGGGTAAATCTAGACGCCACCCCCAGCCTCAAAGACTTTTGGCACGGGGCCAAGCGCCTCCCCCAAACCCTAGAGCCCCTCTCCGAACCCCCTGTGCCCGGTATCATCCTCAAAAAGCAGGGCGACTTCCCCCGCTTTTGGTCACGGGACAACTCGTTTCTAGAGGCCATGGATGAGGTTTATAAAATCATGCGAACCAAGCAGCGCGATTTGCTGTGAACAGGATTTGCGGTAGATTTGCTACAAACATCACAGCATTGTTCTTAGCTAGCTTTTTCGATCGGTTCGGTCAACTGGGGCAAGCTAATGACATAGCGATAGCCAATTTCATGGGAGCCTTGCAGCGTGATTTTGCCCCCGTGGACTTCGGCCAGTTGGCGGCTGAGCATTAGCCCTAAACTTTGGCGGGTTTTGCTGGTCACAGCGGCTTCTGCTGGGCTAGTTGGGCTGGGCTGCTCCTCGAAGTCCCCATAGCGTTCAGATAGTCCCATGGGCGATCGCGACGATGGGCCTTCCTCAAACAGGGACAGCGATCGCAACTCTGCCTGGGGCAAGCCCTCACCCAGCCACGGGTGAGACGTCCAGACGGTAATATTAAGCGCTCCAGACTTGCGTGAAATGTGGATGCGAATCACGCTCTCAGTGGTGGCCGACTGAATGACGCTAAACACCAAGTGGTAAATAATCTGCCGCACGCGATCTTTGTCGAGCAGCCAAATCCGTGGCCCAGGCTCGACCGTCAACCGTAGCTGTAGTTCACGCCGCTGGGCGATTTGCTCTAGCGTGCTGCAAGCCTGCTGACACAGCATTTCAACATCCACAGAGCTGAGGTTGAGGGCCCCGTAATGATCATCAAGCGCCCCCAATTCCAGCACCTCATTGACCAGCGACAGCAGATACTGACCGCTATTGCGGATGATATTCATGTATTCGCGCTGCTTTTCGGTCAGCGGCCCGTAGATTTCGCGGGTGAGGACGCTGGCCATCCCCAACACGGAAGTCAACGGGGTACGCAACTCTTGGGTCATCTGCGTCAGCAGATCGGCCTTGACTGAAGTAGGGGAAAACGTCACCCCTGCTACAGGGTGGGCTGTTTCGGCTGTTTGGATCGCTGTTTCTCTGGAGGTTGCAGACACGGTTGCAGACACGGTTGCAGGCACGGTTGCAGGCACAGAACCAAGCGTTTGCAGACGCTCTCGTTCCAGCTCACTCATGCTCCAGCGGGCGACTAGCTCTAAGCTGCTGACATCGCGGGAGGTAAACTGTCGAGGCACCACATCCATGATGGCCAAGGTGCCCAGGCAGTCTCCATTGGCCGCCATCAGCGGCACGCCAAGATAGGAGCGCACGCCATAGCGCTGAACTAATAAACTGTCGGCACCGCCGGGATAAAGCTGGACATCATTGACAATCAAAACATGCTGACTGTCTACAACGTGGGCACAAAGCGATTGGCTGCGGGGCAGGTGACGCGCAGATATCGCGTCATTGATCAATCCAACTCTCGATAGCCCCACCGCTGACTTTAACCATTGATGGGTTTCATCAATGCAGCTCAATATGCAAATTGGCGCGTCTAATAAATGAGCCGCTGTATGGGTCGCCTCATCAAAAACAGGAACATTATGAAGCTCCAGCAGCCCTGATGCCGATAGGGTATGGAGTCGGCGCTGTTCTTTTGATAAATCGGGTGATAAATCGGATAGTGCATCTGTGGCGTGGAGCAATTTACCTTCAGGGCTTAACATGGTCACCCTATCCTTCGTATACATTAGTTGAGCTATTAGAGTTAGAGAGCCATCTACGCAATGCTGGTTCAAATGGTCATCTTCTATACTCAGCATTCCCTCAGTTTTTACCCAGACAACACAGGAATCAACAAAAATCTATCTTTAGAGAGGGATTTCAATCATCTCCAATTCTGTCAATAGACTGTCAGCAAATCTACGGATTGAAGGCTGTTAAATCCCTTAAAGGTGATGTTTCTGAGCTGTAATAGTTGTTTCGTAAGCACTCGGTAAATAGGCGATTTTTTGAGTGTTTTACTACAATAGATTGACCCATTTTGCTTGAAAAAGCGATCGCCTTTTCTCACCTGAATGCTCTGATCAAGGGTTGACAATATCACAAATACTAAGCTTCAAAATCAGCTAAGTC
>DATNOW010000254.1:0-3637 GCA_036703515.1 Chroococcidiopsis sp. | reverse complement strand
GTAGGTAACCGGCTCTCCGGCTAAGACGCGATCAATTTGGGGGTGGATATGCTCATAGCCCATGCTGCCCAGCACCACATTAAAAGCTTGACCCGCAATATCAGCCGGACTCGGACGAAACCAAGTTTGATAAACCTGATTAGCGTAGCCATAGCAGCCATCCCGGTTGATATAAGCCACACCCACGGGCAACGCATCGAATAAGCGCTGCCACTGATGCTGGTCATTGTGCCAAACGGTTTCTGCTGGCTGCCGATGTTGATGCTCATCAACCAAATTGTGATGGGCGGCTGGCAGGGGGCTATTGACCTGCTGTGATCCGACCTGTGATCCGACCTGTGATGCGGCAGCGTAGGGGATGTTGGGGCGTTCTGGAGGGGGCTGATTTTGGGTGGCCGCTGCAATCGGTCGATGTTCTGCGCTGTGTCGCAGCACCCAAAGATGGCGCTGGGGGGCAAAATCCGCGATCGCTCTAAAGTCGATCTGTTGCTGGCTGCCATCGGTATAGGCGATATCTAGATGCCCGTGGGCTTGCCCTTGCTGCCGTAACTCTACCCAGAATTGCCCTTGATCAAATGGAGCTGTGCTTAGGTCAACTAGGCTGCAACCCAGTAAGTCTAAACGCGATCGCTCCAACAGACTGCAAGCTGCTGGATTAACCTCAACACAGTGACCCAGATCATCAACAATCACCATGGCATCTGAAGACAGCTCAAAGAGCAACTGAAATTGGCGATCGCTCCAAACTGCTGCTGCTATCTCTTCTGAGCCTGCTTTTTCGACCTCAGAATTCCATTGATGTTCCGCTCCATCCTGCCGTGTTTTTGCCCAGTCAGATGACCCCAGCAAAGAGCGCTTAGTAGGTGAAGAACTTGACTCCTCAGGGTGCATAGACAGGAGGGAAAATTGCAAAGGGCTTTAGGCTAGGGCTTTAGGCTAGGGCTTTAATCTACAGTAAAAAACCAAAGTTCTCAGGATTACTGCGCGTCACATTACTTTGCACCCAAAGCGTTTCAACTTTGCTCGGTAGGCGGGAGTCATGTGACTAACGCTGCATTCCCAATCTGCACAGCAGATTGCTAAGCTCACCCATTTACTACTACTTCTTAACTACTACTATAGAAACTTTCATGATTTCCCACAAAGATAGTTAAAACGGTGAGCACTTTGCTAGCTTGCTGCTTAGGACAGCGACCAACAAATTAACCAAAACAAAAGGTTAAGCGTCATATCTATTCTCAATCGACAACACCCTTTTTGGTAGATCTAATTGGATTGATTAGATTGATTAGATTGATTGGCTAAAGTATAGCGATCGCCACAATCAATCAATAGAACGCTTTTCTACCATTTTCGATCGGCAGAAGTCCGTATTCGAGACGATATGCCTCACAGATTTGCGGATCGACAAGAATGACCAAGAATTTTTACTGGGGTTCCGTTCACATCCAAAACTAGAATCCTCACAGATTTACACCCCACACTCTGGAATAAATTCTTGCGTGGAATCGTTTCAGATGCGGTCAAATTTAGATTACCGCAAATTATACGATGAGCACTACCCACAAAAAACTATGGATCGTGGATTAAATAAAACCACAAACCGTAAGGGCGAGTTTAGCCGATGAATTTACCCTATATGAAGGGATCTCTACAAAATCCGCCTCTATCTAGCGTGCCATCTCCGACCGCACGGGTTACGCTGTGCTAACCTGTCCTACAAAAATTGCAGTTTATTTAATCCATAATCCTTAGTTGCTTTCAGATCTCTTGGCTTGTAATTAGGACGCAATTAGGACGCGACTAATGCGCAAGAAGGGCGCGATTAATGCGCAATCAAGGTTTCAAGCTGGTTTAGCATTTGCTCTAAACGCTGAACTTTTTCTGGATCTTTCCAAAGAATCTTGTTCTTTCTAGCCTCTAGCGCAACTTGAGTCAGGCGCTGCTTTAAACTGATGGGCTTGGTCGGCTCTTTAGTCGTAACGCTGAGCGACTTAATGCGCTGTTTAATTTCAGAAAGACTGAGAGATTGGCTAACCGAGTCTTGTAAGAGCTGCCGACGCACATCCAAATCTTTGATGCTGGCGACCGCAATTCCTTTGGTGTAGTGAATTTTGCCCTGGCGAATGACCTCTAGCACCTCTGCCGGTTTTTTGAGCAGCGGCAAACGAGTCGCAACAAAAGATTGCCACGTAATCCGCCCAAAGGACTCAAAAATCTGTTTGACGATCTCTGCTTCTTGACTAACCAAAACGTTTTGGTTAGTCGTTCCCTTCGCCGCGTTGTTCATCCGATAGAGCAGGCTGACCACTTCTTCGGTATCGCAACCGAGCTGAATCTCTAGCAAACGCAGGGTGTTATCTAGCTCCTCTAGGGCACTAAAGTCTCGACGGTTTGCATTTTCTGAAATAGCAGCATGAAAAGAGGTTTGATCGTTCCAGTCAAAAATTTTGACCGGCACGGTATCGAGTCCGGCAATTTCGGCGGCCTTAAGTCGGCGCAGTCCGGCAACCAGCTCATAGTATTGAGGCTGGCTGGGATGAGGCCTTACCCACAAAGGCGAGCGAATGCCGTTGGGCTTAATGTCGTTAAGCGCCCATTGGGTCAACTCTTCTTTGTCGTAATAGTGGCGAACCGGCTTACTATCTGGGACAAAAGTAAACGTGCTGAGGATTAAATCGCGAGAAACGACCTGCTCTTTAGTCTCTTCTGTAGCTTGAGCAATACGCTGAGTCGTCGCTTGTCCAAAGACAAAGCTCAGCTCTTCACTATTTGCGATGGCGTCACTTAACTTGCGGCGAGTGTTCATAGTGTAGATTCAAACAAGTTCAAGGCTTCAGTCAACAGCTTGGAATAGGCGATCGCAGCCGATTTTTGAGATTCACCCTTCATTCGAAATACAGTGCTGCCCTGGCCGGGAGCATCTTTAATACACTGGCGATCGGGCAGCGTCGTATTAAGCAGAGGCAAAATTCCGCTTTGCAACGCTTCTTTGGCTTCTCGCAACAGCACCGTATTATCTTTGACCGCATTTAGGTATAAGGCGGCCACCGGCAGCCCCCCACGAATTTCCTTAGCCTGGCGCACAAATTGCACGATTTTACCCGTACTGGCCAAGTCAATCATAGAATCTCGGCAGGGAATGAGCACTAAATTGGCGCGAATCAGCAGTGCTTTGGTCACTTCGCTGGCGTTACCAGGGCCGTCAACAACAACAATATCGTAAGATTCAGCTAGCTTTGGCAGTTCATCAAATAGCTTCTCTGGATCACTGATCACCTTACACGGAAGATCGAGCTCTCTCATCCACTCCGAGGAGCTTTGCTGCCCATCAGCATCTACCAAGATTGCCGAATAGCCATTTTGAATGAGCCAATCGGTAGCGTGAACGGCTCCAGTTGATTTCCCTGCTCCACCTTTTTGGTTTGCAAATGCCAGAATTTTGGGTAGTCTATCGGGCGCAACTACCACTTTTGTTGATTTTAATCGTGGCATGGGTTAAATAACTAAAACACATGGTTTGATAGTACCACCGATCTAAATAAGCGGAACATAAAGTTAACCAAAATGTTTTGGTTAACTGCGGAACCGGAGCAGGCGATCGCCCTTTTCACTGGATAGCCGAGGACGAAGTCTC
>DATNOW010000253.1:0-4309 GCA_036703515.1 Chroococcidiopsis sp. | reverse complement strand
GTTTGCCCTACTCCCAAGGGTGGAATTGCTGGCGATACCCCGTCCGCGATCGCCCCACTGCCTTCGTGCATGGCTCCATAGGATGCTGCCGATTGCGCTCTCGTGGCTGCTGTAGCTGCTGTAGCTGCTGTGACTGCTGCCGCTGCGGTGACTGCGGCGGCCGTGGCCGCGGCCAAATCAGGCTGGCGATCGCTGTCCTTAGGTTGAGCGGGAGGCGTTGGCCGAGGATAACGTCCCCGCATCCGGCGATAGCGGGCGAGTTCATCAGTCAGCTTCACATCCAAACTGCTCAGTGCCGTTTGCAGCACCGGATGCAGCGACGACGATGGGGACGGGGGAGATTCAACAGACGGTTGGCGGCGCATGGGGTACTCCTGCCAGAGTGCAACCAAAAAAGTTTAATTAACTAGGCGATTTAGTCGTAATTTCAGCCAAGCCATTTTTAGCAAAGCCGCTGATTGATAGATGCCCCTAGGTCAATGCTTGATAGTGTAATCCAGATATGCAAAAAGCTGTCACGTATTCTACAGAATCTGCGTCAAGTTTTCAGGAATACACTACTTTTGACAGGTTTTCTGAGTTCGCCGCTAGATTGGCTAGATTAGCTAAATTTGCCATCCGGCGATCGCCCCCCGCATTCTCCCGTTCCTCTCACCCTGCCATCATTCCCTCACCCTCACCCTCTCATCCCCCAAACACCAACTACTTGCGCTGGGGCGGCGACTGCCCTGACAGGTTGATGCGATCGCTGAGCTGGCGCAGCGTCCGACTCAGATCCAAATCGGTTTCTTTCTGTTGGGTGATTTTGCCGCAGCTGTGCATCACAGTGGTGTGATCCTTGCCGCCAAAGGCTTCACCGATTTTGGGCAGGCTCAAATTGGTGTGCTGCCGCATCAGATACATGCCGATTTGGCGAGCCACGCTGATTTCCCGCCGCCGCGAGCTGCTTTTAAGCTCTTCGATCGAGATCCCTAGGGTTTCGGAGACAGCCGCAATCACCGCTTCGGGCGTGGCCTCTACCTGCTCATTGGGCGGGTTGAGCACCGGGGCGATGTTTTCTACCGTCATCGGCAGCCCCGAAATCGAGATGTAGGCCACCGCTCGAATTAGTGCCCCTTCCAACTCCCGAATGTTGGAGGTATAGCTGGAGGCAATGTATTCGATGATGTCCCTGGGCAAGCGCATGTTTTCATACTCTGCTTTCTTTTGCAGAATCGCCATCCGCGTCTCTAGGTCGGGGGGTTGGATATCGGCAATCAGCCCCATCGAGAATCGAGAACACAAGCGCTCTTGCAGCCGAGGAATCTGACTGGGAGGGCGATCGCTCGCCAGCACCACCTGTCGTCCGCCTTCATGCAGCGTATTAAAGGTGTGGAAAAACTCTTCTTGGGTGTATTCCTTGCCTTCAATAAATTGAATGTCATCCACCAGCAGCACATCGACCTGGCGATAGTGTTCGCGGAAACTCTGCATGCTGTCTTTACGAATCGCCGCAATCAGGTCATTGGTAAACTGCTCGGTCGATACGTAAAAGATTTTGGCATTGGGGTTGATTTCTAGGCGATAGTGCCCAATCGCCTGCATCAGGTGGGTTTTGCCCAGCCCAACGCCGCCGCATAAAAACAAGGGGTTAAACTCGCGTCCGGGCGATTCGGCCACGGCCAGCGCCGCTGCGTGGGCCATGCGGTTGTTAGAGCCGACCACAAACCGCGAAAACACATACTTGGGGTTGAGGTCAGTGCTCGACTTAGCCCGGGCAGGGCCACTGCTCATGGGCGGGGCAGGCTCAATCGGCGGCAGCTCTTGCGGCAGCGGCCACATCATGTCATTGTTCATCTGCCCCGCATCGGCCGACTGATCGGCATCGCTGCCCTGCTTCACCCGAATCTGGATGTCGATCGGATAGCCGATCACATCTCTGACTACATCGGTGATGGTCTTGAAATAATATTTTTGCAACCAGTTGCGCGCAAACGGGTTGGGCGTGTAGATCACCAGAGTTTGATCGTCGGGCTGCTCTACCGTGGCAGATTTGATCCAGGTTTCAAACGTTGGCGGGCTGAGCTGCAGCTGCAAACGGTCTAGCACCTGACTCCAAAAGTTTTCCAAAACCTGTTCCACCACGCTCCTCCCAAATTCCCTGTAACGATGCTTACAGTCACCACGACACTCGGCTAGGCCAACCGATGCGCGGCACCCCCCAATGCTGAAATCTCGACAGCAAGAACATCGGAGTCAACCCACGCCAGGCGCACCGAAGGAACCTACCCATAAGATATCAAGACTTTTAAGGAAAAATCAGTCCTCCAATCCTTAGGAGACTATTAACTCTAAGCATCAGACTCCCAATTCTTAAACCAAGACCAATACAGCCCAGGGCAGTGCAGTCAAACCAATCCGCCTAGTCAGGGCGATCGCACCCTGCCGTTGCGCTATCCTCCACCGCTCCACCTTATCCGCCTAGCCCTATTCGTTCAACCCTAACCGTTCAGCCCGATTCATTCCACCCTATCCACTCAAGCCAATCTGTGCAGCCCTGCACGCCCATCGCGCTAACCCGCGCATCCGTGCGCTCGGGCAACCCAAACCGCTGACCAGATGGACTTCGCGTTAGATGCCGTTGCATAAAGCCCCGAGGATGAAACAACTTGAGGTTACTAGAGTACTAGATGTTGAGTATGAAGTGTTATACAAATCCCATATCTAGGGAATTGCAAATCAACGCCGTACTGCGAAATATCCATAAGTGATCTCAATTAGTCCAACCATAACGCATCGTTAATCGATCATCGCTAGACGTTTAACAGTGGCTTAACACTCTAGCTGTCGTAGATTCGAGCCTCAAAAGCATCTGGATTTTCATCGCAATATTGCTCAAAGGCCGTCTTACCCGCCGGTTTTTCAGCCCGCTGATGGGATGCTTCAGCCTGGAGCTCTTCCACGATATCCCACGCGGCCGCGCACTCTTGAGAAGTTGCGCCCTTGTCGGCGCAAATGCTCCGAGCGCTGACGATCGCCTCTTGAATCCGCTTTTCCAAAACAATCGACTTCGGCTGTTCGACGAAATCGCCCTTTTTTAAAATATCGCTGATAGAAATTAATCCTAGCAGCTCACCTTTAATAACTGGGGCTTGATGGATGCCGGTGTTGGCAAAAAGCCGAGCGACGTATTCCACACCCAGGTCAGGATTCACTACAATACAGGGTTTGGTCATGATTTCATAGACCTTGACCTGCGTTGGGTCTTTCCCGTAGGCGGCAATCTTGTAAACGATATCGGTTTCAGTGACAATGCCGAAGGCGTCTTGCTCGTGGCGGCGATCGACAATCAGAGCGTGTAGGTTTCGCTCCTTCATCAGTTTGACGGCATCGGCCACCGTTGCGGAGCCGCGAATCGTTACGGCATTCTTGGTCATTACATCCGCAGCTTTTAACATGTCGCTCCCCCACCGGTCTCACAGCACCACTGGGTTGATCATACGGGAAATTGCTGCCGAAATCTTACCCTGCGCTGGTCGAAATTGAGCCCATAGCGCTTAGCGCCAAACGGGGGGTGAAGCCCCTGGAGGTGACAATATTCTTTACTCAGTTTTTAATGGCGATGAAGGTATAAGTGTCAAACAGCGCACCCACCAAGCTACAGACCACCCCGATGACGCAGACCCCTTTTGTAAAGCTCCCGCTGCCAAAAACGCCCAGCACCGTTGAGAGCTGCGCTAAACAGGCATGACTCAAATCTTGCAGCAGCGGCACATAGCCCAGCAGGGTCAACCCCAAATAGGCACTGCCCAAAAACAGCACAGGCGCAAGAAAGCTGAAGAAACTGGCTAATAGAAGCGATCGCAACAGACTAGGTAAGCTAACCATAAGAAACTAGGGCTTGGGCGAGAACAGGGAGAGGAACGGGGTGCGGCAGCAGCAGGCGATTGAGACTGCAATTTGAGGCCGTAATTTGAGGACGTGAAAGCTTAAGACCGTGAAAGCTTAAAACTGAGAATCGAGACTGTTAATCGAATCGATGCCTTCTACACCGCTGCTTCCTACAATAAGGGGCGTAACCTGGTATCAGATCGCAGATGTGAGAAATCTTAAGTTTTTATTAAAAAGCTTGATGAGGATATATTAACGGTCGGATGTGAGGGCAGATTGTAGTCTAGGCTGCGTCTGATGGATATTACCGCTCAAGCCTGACAGTCTGACTATCTTCCGCTATGGTTAGAATGCTTAGAATGCATTGTTTAGAGGCGGGTGAGCACCTTTGAGAGAACTCTTCAAACAGTCGGGCTTAGGCAAGTGGTCGCAGCGTTTG
>DATNOW010000252.1:0-4485 GCA_036703515.1 Chroococcidiopsis sp. | reverse complement strand
CGTTTGATCGATCCTAGGATGCCGCCTTCCTCTTCTTCTTCCTTGTTGAGGTCGTACACCTCGCGGTTGAGGTCGTAGAGCGCATCTTGAAGCTGGGCTTGGGCCGTATCAATGCCGCGCTCATCGCCACGCGACAGGCAGGCCCGTAGCTCTTGCACCAAATTTTCAATGCGGCGACGGTGGCTGCTGGCAAACTGCATGCCAAAGTCAAGGGCGACTTCGCGCAGCAGGCGCTCGGCCTGGAAGGTGAGAGCCTCGGCACGGGTCTTTTTCTCCACCCGCTCTCGCCGCTCTCGGTCTTGATCGGAGAACCGCTCAGCGTCTTGAATCATGCGCTGCACTTCGGTTTCACTCAGAGTCGAAGCGCCGGTGACCGTGATTCCCTGTTCGCGCCCCGTGGTCTTGTCAACCGCCGTGACCTGCAAAATGCCATTGGCGTCGATATCAAAAGACACCAGCACTTGGGGCACACCACGCGGAGCGGGTGGAATGCCCATCAGCTTAAACCGCCCCAGGGATTTATTGTCTTCGCCCATTTCGCGCTCGCCCTGGAGGACATGGACTTCGACCAGGGTTTGGTTATTTTCGGCGGTTGAAAAAATATCGGAGCGCCGCACGGGAATTGTGGTGTTGCGCGGGATCAGCTTTTTCATCAAGCCGCCGATGGTTTCTAGCCCCAGCGAGAGCGGGGTCACATCCAGCAGCAGGATATCGCGCACTTCTTGGGTCAAAATTCCGGCTTGGATGGCGGCTCCTACGGCTACCACCTCATCGGGGTTGACGTTTTCGTTGGGTTCGCGGTCGATTAGCGATCGCACCAGTTGTTTGACCATGGGCATCCGGGTCGAGCCGCCCACGAGCACTACTTCGTCGATCCGCCCAGGGGAGAGGTTAGCGTCGGCAAAAGCTTGCTTGACGGGGCCGCGCAGACGACCAATCAGATCGCCACACAGGCCTTCAAACTGAGACCGGGTCAACCGGGTTTCTAAATGCTTGGGGCCGTCTTCGGTGGCGACGATAAACGGCAGGTTAATGTCGGTGACGCTAACGCCCGATAGCTCGATCTTGGCTTTTTCGGCCGCTTCCATCAACCGCTGGAGGGCCTGGCGATCGCGCCGCAGATCCACACCCTCTGCTTCTAGAAACTGTTCGGCCAGCCAATCAACGATTTTTTTATCAAAATCGGCCCCGCCGAGCTGGGTGTCGCCGCTGGTCGATTTAACCTCAAATACCCCGTCGCCGACATCCAAGATCGAGACGTCAAAGGTGCCACCGCCGAGGTCAAACACCAAAATTGTCTGGCTGTCTCGACGGTCAAGACCATAGGCTAACGATGCGGCCGTTGGCTCATTCAAAATCCGCAGCACCTCTAGACCCGCGATGCGCCCAGCATCACGAGTGGCTTGCCGCTGGGAGTCGTTGAAATAGGCTGGCACCGTAATCACGGCCCCCGTCACCGGCTCGCCCAAATAGCGGGTTGCTTCTTCCGCTAGCTTGCGCAGCACCATGGCTGACACCTCTTCGGGGGCAAACTCGCGCTGGAGCCGTGGACATTTGATTTTGACGTTGCCGTTATCGTCTTTGCGGATTGTGTAGGGCACCCGCTTGGATTCTGGGCTAAGTTCTCCGTAGCGTCGCCCCATAAACCGCTTGACGCCAAAGTAGGTGTTTTGCGGATTTAAGACAGACTGTCGCCGGGCCATCTGCCCAACGAGCTGCTCACCATCTTTGCTAAAGCCGACTACAGAGGGAGTCGTCCGCATTCCTTCTGAGTTGGCAATCACGACAGGTTTGCCGCCTTCCATGACAGCAACGACCGAGTTGGTTGTCCCTAAGTCTATGCCAACGACTCTTCCCATGCGCTGCGCTGCTCCGTACCGATCAGAATGTTGCGAATATTTGCTGAGTTTATTCTATCGTGTGACCGCGAATGCTCATCGGCCTGAATAGTTTGACTCGTGAATCGAGGGGGGAGTCGGGGGCGAGGTTACCCGCAAGCCCGATAGCTGACTCGGCTCAAGGCGTTCAAAGCCAGGGCGATCGCCGCCTCTATCCTATATTAACGGTAGAGCATAAATCCCTAGTGGGTTGCACGGTGTGCTACATCCTAGCGTTTCTCCGGGCTGGTATTGTTTCCGCCTGGGATTTGTTTCGGACTGGACCTTGCCCTGAGCTTGCCTGTGGACTCCCTGAACGTTGGGACTATACCCGTAAGGGGGCTCAATTTCCCTGGAGCACCAAACTGCGGAAGTCTGGGGTATTGCGAATCGTGTCAAAGCTGGTGTCGGTTTGGGCCATGACTCGATAGAGATTGGGGCTTAGCACGATCGCCCGATGCAGGTTTTTGAGGGCCAGTTCAGGGCTGCCCTGCTGGGCAAAGGAGCAGGCTTTGCCATACCAAGCATTGGGGTTATCGGCGTTGTACTTCAGCGATTTGTCGAAACTGGCGATCGCCTCGTTGTAGCGGTTTAGCTTTGACAGCACCAAGCCGCGATAGCTCCAGGCATAGTAGCAGCTTGGCTTGATCGCCAGAGCCGTATCTAGACTGGCTAAAGCGTCGCTATAGCGACGCAGTGCCGCTAGGGCCACGGCGCGGCTATACCACGTGCGATAGTTTTCGGGCTTAAGCTCAACCGAGCGGTCGTAGCTGTCGATCGCCTCTTTGTAGCGGTAGAGGCATCCATAGGCGTGACCCATGTTATACCAAGCTTTGGCGTCGGCGGGCTCAAACTTAACGGCCTTATCAAAGCTGGCGATCGCCTCTTCATAGCGACCGAGCTTAGCCAGCGCAATCCCCCGCCCATGCCATGATCGGCTGTGCTTCGGTTGAATTCTTAAGGCGCGCTCAAAACTAGAAATGGCTTCTTCGTGGGAGCCGATTTCGTACAGCGCAAAGCCACGCTTTTCCCAAGCTTCGTGATGTTCTGGCTGATGCTGCAAGAACCGATCAAAGCGGGCGATCGCGCCTTCAAAGCGTCCGACCGCCAGTAGAGCAGATCCCTGGCTTAACCAGGTTATATCATCCTGATTTTGGCCCATAACCCATCTCCGCCCAGACAGCCCTGGACTCAGTATATGAGGACGAACTTCTGGCTAACCCGGTCTAAAAAATAACGGACTAAATCCTAAGATTGGCTGAAATCAGCAGCGCAATTCATCCGCAAAGCAGCTGAATTTATACCCTCCGACAGCTCCTTCAGCGTATTAACCCTGGTTGAACCATGGAAAATTCTGATGAGCTGCATTGGGTTGACTCAATGCATTGATAAACAGCGCGGGGTAATGACAGCAGTTGCCGCCTCACTAGCGCTGAGGATTTAGGGTGCAAATTTTGGAAAAACCATAGCCTTACAGTCTGAAGTTGCCCCATGACCCAACCAGCCGTCGCCCCAATACTGTCAACCTGGTCTGCGCCAGAGGGGAACATTGTCGCTGGATTGTTTTTCGAGCAATCAGATTGACCAAATGCAGGCAAACTGGGCGCATTTACCTCTGGATGGCTAGTAGAGCAACCTATCACCTGATTATTCCCAGTCTGTTGGGGGAATTCGCCATTCCAGAGAGAATGAGATTATCGCATGTTTCACTCATTTAAGATTGGTACGCCGATTACGGAAAGCTGCCTTTCGTTCTTTGGATTTTTATCACCCCATCATGGCCATGTCAGAACTCGACGGATACCGCATCGAAAAAGATTCTATGGGCGATCGCCCCATTCCCAACAGCGCTTACTACGGCATTCAGACGCTGCGCGCGACCGAAAATTTCCCCATCAGCGGCATCAAACCGCTGGCGACCTATGTCGATGCCTGCGTGTTGATCAAAAAAGCAACGGCGATCGCCAATGGTGAGTTGGGCTGCATCCCCGCAGAGATGAGCCAGGTGATCGTCCAAGCGGCCGATGAAGTGCTGACGGGACACCTGCGCGATCAGTTTGTGGTGGATGTGTATCAAGCTGGGGCGGGCACCTCGCACCACATGAATATCAACGAAGTGTTGGCCAACCGCGCCCTAGAGCTAGTCGGCGATCAAAAGGGCAACTATCAGCGGATCAACCCCAACGACCATGTTAACTACGGCCAGTCTACCAATGACGTGATCCCCACGGCGATTCGGATTGGGGCCCTGCTGGCGCTCAGCCACGCGCTGTATCCGGCGGTAACAGGGGCGATCGCCGCCCTCCAGGCTAAAGCCAGCGAATACCACGCGGTCGTCAAATCGGGTCGCACCCACATGCAGGATGCGGTGCCGGTGCGGATGGGCGAAACCTTTGCAGCCTGGGCCCAGATCCTCACCGATCACGATCGCCGGCTGCGATTTGCCGCCGAGGATCTGACTGTTTTGGGGTTGGGCGGCAGCGCGGCCGGCACCGGACTTAACACCCATCCCCAGTACCGCCATCGCGTCAGCGAGATTCTGTCGGAGCTGATTGGCATTCCGCTCAAGCCTGCTCCCCATTTGATGGCGGCGATGCAGAGCATGGCC
>DATNOW010000251.1:0-3486 GCA_036703515.1 Chroococcidiopsis sp. | reverse complement strand
CCCGTCATGATCACTGGCGATCATCCGCTGACGGCCTTGCACCTGGCCCAAACCTTGGGCATGGCTGACCACAACCGCATCCTCACCGGAACAGACCTCAATCAGCTCTCGCTCGATCAACTCGCCGAGCAGGTAGAATCGGTTTCGATTTATGCACGCGTGTCGCCCGAACAAAAGCTAAACATCGTCCAGGCGTTGCAGCAGCGTAATCAAGTTGTGGCTATGACAGGAGATGGCATCAATGATGCGCCCGCCCTCCGCAAGGCCAATATTGGCATCGCCATGGGCAAACTGGGCACCGATGTGGCCAAAGAGGCCGCCGATATGGTGCTATTAGACGATAACTTTGCCACCATTGTCGCGGCCGTAAACGCCGGGCGGGTGATTTACGACAACATTCGCAAGTCTATTAAATACCTGCTGAGCGGCAACTCTGGAGAAGTTTGGGTGATGGTGCTGGCTCCCCTGCTGGGTATGCCGTTGCCCCTTTTACCCATCCAGATTTTATGGATTAACCTGATGTCAGATGGCTTGCCAGCGCTGGCGCTGAGCGTAGAACCCGCCGAGCAGGATACCATGCATCGCCCCCCCTATCCGCCTACCGAACAGCTATTTAGCCGCGGCATGGGCTGGGATATTATCTGGATTGGCCTGCTGACGGGGCTGGTCAGCCTAGGGATGGGCTATGCCTACTGGCGGGTGAATCCGGCCGCCCACTGGCAGACGATCTTATTCACTGTCCTCACTTTCTCTGAAACGGTCATTGCTCTTGCTGTCCGCTCTGAGCGCGATTCTTTATTTCAAATTGGGCTCTTTTCTAACCCACCGCTGCTAGGGGCGATCGCCCTGACGCTGGCTCTGCATTTGGCGATTCTCTACATTCCACTCTGCCAAAGCCTATTTCAAACTGTACCCCTGTCGTGGCACGAGCTGGGTTTGAGCTTGGCTATGAGTACTGTTGTGTTTTGGGCGATTGAAGGGCAGAAATGGTGGATGCGACAGCAGCAACCAAGCGCATCCCAAGATTTAGCAGCTAACTGAGATTTAGCGACCGGCAGCAAAGCTAGAGTAAATTTCAGGAACACAGACATTTTTCCTTCGTCAGACAGTAGCAGCCCTGACTGACAAATCTTTTCCGTGGGTTGAGTTGAACAACGTGAAACCCAGTGCTAGCAAGGGTTATATTGAGTTGTGCGATCGCTAACCTAACCTACATGAGAATCGATCTTTGCGGAGTTTTGTCAGTCAATCGGGTAGCAACCTCTATTGTGCAAGTTAGTGCAGAATTATGCAGATTAGTGGAGTGCAGCAGCATGAAAAATAATCAACTCATAGTGCTAATCTTGGTCTGGGCAATAAGCACCATTTTATTGGGGGCACCTAGACCAACATGGCTCGTTGAAAAAGCAATGGAGGTTTTAAATTTTGAGTTTTCGTCTAAAGAAACTTATGCACTCACCGTCGAAGTCATTCGATGGGTGCGGTGGTTATATTTTGCTGCTTTGGCCTTCCTGACCTTTTATCTATTTCGACGTCAGCGCAGCTGGCAGTAACAATTACAAGCCAAATCACACGCTGAAGTACTTTTTGCAACGCGTATTTTTTGCAACGGGGCATTTTGCACCACTTTAGAAAATCCGAACCTAACTTTATAAAATTTCGGGATGGGGAAGACGCTGACTGAGAAACTCCCTGAAATACGCTAGCCACACGATAACGCAGATGTAAAAAGCCAATACCCTGATACCACAGGATATTGGCTTAAGCTTTAGATAGTAACTGAAGCTGTCGTGGTTTAGGCCTCGTTGACTGACAACACTCGCGGGGCTAGGGGCTCAGGGAAAAAGATTTGTCAGTCAATTAGGGTTTAGGCAGCAGCATGGGCGATCGCCTGGTCATTTTTAGAGTCGCTTGAGGCTCGCACCTCAATTACACCGCGATTCATCTTCATGCCGCACATAAACTCATACTCGCCTACCTGTTCGGGCGTAAATTCAACTGTCGTCGGTGCATCCAGGGCAAGGTCAACGGCGATCGCCCACTCTGGAATTAGCAATTGATCATAGCAACCGCTGGCATTTTGCCGATCAAACCGCAAGCGCACCGGGTGTCCGACTTCGACAATCACCCGCTGGGGTTGATAACCTTTAGCCACCGTGATCGTCGCCTCTTGGGTGCCGGTGGGCGTCGTCACCGCCGCCACGCTGATAACAACCCTAGGGGCAACTGCCTGGCTGGGATGACCGCTCTGCTCAAGGCTATGAGCCGGTGAGGCCGGTAGAGCAGAGTCCGTCGGTTCAGCCGCGAGGATTGTGCTGCCTGACGCTGCGGCCTGCACCTCCACCACACCCCGAAACATATTCATGCCGCAGGTAAACTCATAGCGACCCGGTTGATTCGGCGTAAATTCGATCGCAGTCACTTGATTAAGCGGCAGCTCGCGGGCAATCCGAAACTCTGGAAAGCGGACTTCCTCAAGGCAACTGCTCGGATCTTTGCGATCGAAATTCAACCGCACGGGCTGCCCTGCCTGGACTACAATCTGGCTGGGCTCATAGCCTCCATCGACCGTAACCGTGACTTCTTGAACACCCCCTTGGCTAGTCGCCTGCCGCGACTTAGGCTTGCTCAACAAAAACCACCACAGCTCTAAGCCAATCAGCCCCACGCCCCCGGCAGTAACGGCCCCCTTCACCCACAGAGGCTGCTCGATGCGCTGAAACTCTCCCGTCGGCTCCGCGTTTGAGTGCGACATGCCATCATGGGTTTCCTGGGCGATCGCCCCCCCAGCAGCCAGGCCAAACAATAGCCCGAGCGCTGCCAAGCTGCTCATCATAGCCGTTTTGTTAACCATTTCTATCACCTCCTAAACCAATGTCCTGACTAATGTTCTAACTAGCGTTTCTACAAGCGTTCCTGAAAGCACACCGAGCAAAAATCCAAAGCCCGCTAACGTGCTAAAGAATGAAATTGACCTCAACATGGCTGCTCCTGAAACTTCTGTGTACGGGCGGGTTTACCGGCAAAACCCGCCCCTAGCCAACGTGCCACCGTATTTGATTTCTATGTCTAACTAACTCGTAACTAACGCTCACTATTTAACGTCCACTCTTCAATGAAAAGGCTTAAAGAGAAGGCTTAAAGTTACGCAGCCGCAGCGCATTGCTAACTACCGAAACCGAACTAAACGCCATTGCGGCTCCAGCAATAATCGGGCTGAGCAACCAGCCAAAGATCGGGTAGAGAATGCCAGCGGCGATCGGGATGCCAGCCACGTTGTAGATAAAAGCAAAGAACAGATTTTGCTTGATATTGCGGATAGTAGCGCGGCTGAGCTGAATCGCAGTCACAATGCCCTGCAAATCACCCGAAATCAGAGTGACATCGCTAGCGGCGATCGCTACATCCGTGCCGGTGCCGATGGCCATACCCACATCCGCTTGGGCCAAGGCTGGCGCATCGTTAATGCCATCGCCCACCATTGCC
>DATNOW010000250.1:0-11985 GCA_036703515.1 Chroococcidiopsis sp. | reverse complement strand
CTTCGCGCCCGCCCGTCTCAACCCGGGGAAACAAAATGTTGAGCCCGGCCATGGGGCTGACCGGAAACGTTTCTACCAGCGAGTCCGCGACAAAATTGGGCGGAATAAAATCAGCCCGGATACCGTGCTGCTGCAACACTTGGGCGGTTTTTTGCCCCACCACCGCAATTTTGAGCCCAGCCAGGGCGCGGGCATCGTGTCCCATCGCCAGCAGCCGTTCAAAGAAGTACTCAACGCCATTGGTTGAAGTCAAGATCAGCCAGTCAAAGCGGCTGAGGTCAGCGATCGCCCCATCCAGCGCGGCCCAGCTTGAGGGCGGGCCAATCTCCAACACTGGCATTTCGACTACCCGTGCCCCTTGGGCCGCTAGCAGGGCCGTAAACTGCCCGGTTTGCCCAGCCGCCCGCGTCACCAGCACGGTCTTGCCAGCCAGGGGTGCACTTATTACAGGGCTGGTCGAACGCTCTGGCGGCAGATCTGGCGGCAAATCCAAGGGATGACTATTCTCGTCGGCGGTAGATGCGTCTAGAGGGGCATTCCCTTCAAGGTAGGGGCGCAGCCGCACCACATCACCCACCACAATCACCGCAGGCGATAGCGACTGGTGAGCGGTTTCATGCAAAATCGTGGCCAGGGTGCCCGTCCACACCTGCTGCTCGGGGTGGCCGCCCCAGCGGATCACGGCAA
This sequence comes from Chroococcidiopsis sp., assembly GCA_036703515.1. Taxonomy (GTDB): domain Bacteria; phylum Cyanobacteriota; class Cyanobacteriia; order Elainellales; family Elainellaceae; genus DATNOW01. Next base: position 11,298 of record DATNOW010000250.1, on the reverse strand, counting down.
CGGGGGTTTGGGGCGATCGCCCGTGCTTACCCAACTGATGCACGATTTCTTCAAGCTGCCGCCCGCCCATCAAGATCACCACCGTATCCAGCAGGCTGAGGGCTTCCCAGTTGAGCGCATCGGGCTCGTGGGCGCTGACAACGGCAAAGCAGCGACTCAACACCGGATCGGTGAGGGGAATATGGGCCAGCAGCGGGGCGGCCAGGGCCGACGACAGCCCCGGCACCACCTCAAAGTCACAGTGGCGATCGCGCAGTGCGCCAATTTCAGCCGTACAGCGCCCAAAAATAAACGGGTCGCCACTCTTTAGCCGCACTACCCGTTTTCCCTGGAGGCAATAATCGACCAGCAAGCGGTTGATCTCCGCCTGCGGGGTGCTTTGCCCGCCCCCGCGTTTGCCCACATCCACCCTCAGGCAACCGTCAGGGACAAGACTCAGCAGCGCCTCATCCACCAGCGCATCATAAATCAGCACCTCGGCGGCCGCCAATCGCTGCCGCGCCTGCAAGGTGAGATATTCTGTGCGTCCGGGGCCAGCCCCCACCAAATAGACTTTGCCGTGTTGCGTCACAATCCCCTCAAGTGCATTCAGGCATGGTTAAGATCGCTCAAGCTTTAGCGCAAGTCCGCGCTAGCAACCGCCGTGGCGTTTTCTTAAGATTGCCATGAAACCATGCCCCGCGCTGCCTCCGTTCACGTTCTGTGATGTAGGCGATATCGGCCAAGTCTCCTGGATTTGATCACCTGCAATGCTTGGGTAGGGGCGCACCGATGTGCGCCCTTGCAGGGAAAATCGCTGATGGCAATTATTTAATTCACGTATTTAATTCACGATCCTAGGCATCGTTTTTTATCCGCTGCCGCAAAATAAACTCAGCGATCGCCAGATCCACTGGGGTAGTGACCTTGAGATTAGTTTCTTCGCCCTCGACAATTTTCACCGGCAGCCCGCATTGCTCAAACAGGGCCGCATCATCGGTCACTTCCCAACCCTGCCGCCGCCCTGCATCGTGACACTGGCGCAGGGTCTCGACATCAAAGGCTTGGGGAGTTTGGGCAGCCCAGAGGCGATCGCGATCGGGGGTGCTTTCGATCACCCGCGTTTCGGGCAGCACAGTCTTGATCGTGTCCTTGACGCGGACGGCCGCAATCAGCCCCGGACAGGTCATAATTTCGCTGGCGCAGCGGTTAAACAGGTCAGGCGTGGCCAAGCAGCGGGCCCCGTCATGGATCAGCACGCGCTCTGCGATCGCCGGTAGCCCTTGCAGCCCGCGATAGACCGACTCTTGCCGAGTCGCCCCCCCTGGGATCATGTGCACCACCTTGCTCAGCCCCACATCGGCCACGATGTCTTTAAAGTCTTGGAAATCGACGGGCTGTCCGATGATGCCAATCCAGTGGATGTCTGATTGTTTGGCCGCGAGCAGTGTCCAGGCAAGCAATGGGCGACCCAAGAGAGGAAGCAAGAGCTTATTGCGATCGCTTCCCATGCGACGCCCTGACCCAGCAGCAGGGATAAGTAAGTACACGATAAATTTGAAAAGGGGGTACAGGTTTCAGGCTGATCGTTTCAGGCTTATAGGGTATAAGCGTACAAAGGATTTGAGATTTTGGAACCGGATTTTTAGATGCACCCTGCAAAACTTAGGATCGTGGATTCATTAAAGTCCTACACCAAGTCCTACACATTAAAGCGGAATAGCATCACATCTCCCTCTTGAACCACATATTCCTTGCCTTCACTGCGCACCAGCCCTTTTTCTTTGGCGGCACCCATCGAACCCGACTCAACGAGATCTTTAAAGGCGACGGTTTCGGCGCGGATAAAGCCGCGTTCAAAGTCGGTGTGGATCACCCCGGCCGCTTGGGGGGCCGTCATGCCGCTGTGGATCGTCCAGGCCCGCGATTCCTTGGGCCCGGTGGTGAAGTAGGTACGCAGCCCGAGCAGGTGATAGGTAGCGCGAATCAGAGTTTTGAGCCCGCCTTCGCTCACCCCTAGGGATTCTAAAAACTCGCCGCGCTCGTCTTCGGGAAGCTCGACCAGTTCGGCTTCGACCTGGGCAGAGACGATGACCACTTCTGCGTCATCGTTAGGGGCGATCGCCCGCACCTGTTCAACCCAGGCATTACCCGTGGCCAAGTCATCCTCAGACACATTGGCCGCATAGATCACCGGCTTGCGGGTCAACAGCCCCAGCGGTTTGACAAAGGCTTCTTCCTCTTCGGTCAGCGTCAGCCGTCGCGCCTGCTGCCCTTCATTCAGGAGCGCCTGGAGCTTTTCTAGCACCGCCAGCTCGGCCTGAGCATCTTTGCTGGTCTTGGCCTGCTTGCGGGTGCGGTCGATGCGGCGCTCAATCTGAGACAGATCGGATAGGGCCAGCTCTAGGTTGATTACCTCAATATCGCGGACGGGATCCACCGATCCCGACACGTGGATAATGTCGTCGTTTTCAAAACAGCGCACCACATGCACGATCGCATCAACTTCACGGATATTGGCCAAAAACTGGTTGCCTAACCCCTCGCCTTGGCTGGCCCCTTTGACCAACCCGGCGATGTCTACAAATTCGACGCGGGCCGGCACAATGTCTACAGAGGCAGAAATCGTCGCGAGGGTTTGCAGCCGATCGTCCGGCACCGCGACAATGCCCACATTCGGTTCAATCGTGCAAAAGGGAAAATTGGCAGCCTGCGCCTTGGCGTTTGCCACTACAGCATTAAAAAGGGTCGATTTTCCGACGTTGGGCAGTCCAACAATCCCGGCTCTTAACATGTCAACTCGCGAGTAAAGAACTAAGCGATCGTGAGCCGCTGCAGGCGACGGCAGCTTGACCAATTCACAACCCAGCCGCCGTTTTGCTAGCGCTGTCAGTTATAGCAATACCTCACGGCAGCGGTTCACGATGTGCAGCCATCTCTATTGTGCACAAGGATCCAGTGTTACAGGTTTTAGGCACGATTTGTAGGGGCAAGGGCAAGGGGCTGTGGTGAACGACTCCAAAAACAGGCTAAGCGGAGCGTGCAGGCGAACGCTACACTACGGGCTAAAGGGCGGCAGGAGGCGGGCTTGCAAAAAGGCGGTGATTTCAGTAACGGGTAGGGGTCTACCGCAAAAATAGCCTTGGATGCTGTCGCACTGGATAGAGCGCAAAAAGTCTAACTGTTCTTGGGTTTCTACACCTTCGGCTAAAACGTTGAGATGTAGGGCTTTGCCCAAGGCCACCACGGCATTGGCGATCGCCCGATCGCTGTCGTTCTTCATCGCATTGTGGATAAAGGACTGATCGATCTTGAGGGTGCTGAGCGGAAAATGGCGGATGGCATTGAGGGAAGAGTAGCCGGTGCCAAAATCATCCATCGTCACATGCACCCCCATTTTGCGGAGCTGTTGCAGGGTGGCTACCGTAAACTCCATGTCGTGCATGGCTGCGGTTTCAGTGATCTCGATTTCTAGGTAGTGGGGCGCAACGCCCGTCGTCTCTAGCGTCTGCACAATGGTATTGATCAGCTTGACCTGCTGAAACTGCCGGGCCGACAGGTTAACGGCAATCCGAATTGGCGGTAGCCCTTGGGCTAGCCAAGCCTGGTGCTGCTTGCAGGCAGTCAGCAAGGCCCAATCCCCGATCGGGCAGATCAGCCCGGTTTCTTCGGCCAGAGGAATAAACTGATTGGGCGAAACCAGGCCGAGGTGGGGATGTTGCCAGCGCAGCAGCGCCTCTAGCCCAATGATGGTTTGGCTTTGGAGGTCAAACTGGGGCTGATAGTAGAGCATCAGCTCGTCTTTAGCGATCGCCTTGCGCAGGTCGCTTTCTAACACCAGCAGCTCCAAGGCCTTGGTGTTCATGTCTTCTGAAAATAGCTGGTAGTTGTTTTTGCCCTGTTGTTTGGCCCGATACATGGCGGCATCGGCATGTTTCAGCAAGGTTTCGACATCTTCGCCATCGTAGGGCGCAAGGGCAATGCCTAGGCTGGCGGTGACATAGATGTCTTGGTTATCAAACCGAAACGGGGCGCTCAGTTCGTCCAAAATCCGCTGGGAAATTTTGCTAATGTCTTCGGCGGTATTGAGGTGGGGCAGCAATAGGGTAAACTCGTCTCCCCCCCAGCGGGCGATCGCATCACAATCGCGCAAGCAGCCTTGCAGCCGCGCCGCCACCTCTTGCAAGAGCTGATCGCCCACGCTATGCCCAAGGGTGTCGTTGACCACCTTAAACCGATCGAGGTCTAAAAACGCCACCCCAATCATTTCGTCATTGTGCTGGGCGTTGAGCAGGGCCATGGCCAGATGCTGGTCAAACAGCAGACGATTGGGCAACTGGGTCAGGGCATCGTGGGAGGCCTGATAGCGCACGACCGATTCCACTCGCTTTTGGGCGATCGCCATATAGAGATGCAGCCCAATCGCTTTCGCCAGCTTGACTTCATCGGCTGTCCACAGCGGCGCTTGGTCACGTTTGACTTCGAGCCACGCATCAAACGACTGTCGAGGCATCGTATGGCGCTCGTCGTCGTGATGACGCCCGGCCCAAAAAATCTCCTCATCGTAGCCATTGCGAAAAATAGTCAGACAGCCAACATACTGCTGGTGCAACTGCAAAGGAATGATCGCGATCGCCCGAATGGGCGTGTGTTCAAAGGCGGCCGCGAGCGATCGCTGCCGGGGTTTAGCCCGCAGCTCTTCCAGCGTATAAAAATAGGGCGTAATCCCAGTATTGATTTCAGTGTCGTGCCCGGCAGTATAGCGATCGAGACGGCGCAGATCCGACAGCGACGATAGGCAGTCTGACAACATCTCGGCAAAATCTGCCGCAGAGGTAGCACCCGGCAGCGGCGTAGGGAGTGGAATTGAACTAGACGGCACAGCACCAGACGGCACAGCACTAGACGGCACAGCACTAGACGGCATCGCAGAATCTGCCGCATTCGCCCTCCGGCGCAGCGGGCGTCGCCCCATTAGGGTTTTCCAGTGCGGCAGTTGCTCAATAAACGCTTCGTTGGGCTGCACACCCACGGTATAGAGCTGAGCTGGCTGGCTGGTGGGCTCAGCCGTGACATAAAAGCGCCCACCCGACCCACGAAAGGCTTCTACAGCAAACTCTAGAATGCGCTGCCAGATTTCCACCTGCTTGAGAGGACAATGCAGCAATCCGCTGATGTGATTGATCGTCGATTCGTGGTGGGTTTGGAGACGAGCCCGCGACAGCAAATCCGACTGGGCGATCGCAATCGACACTTGATCCGATAGCAACTGGATAATTTGCAGCTCTTGCCCCGTAAACTGGCGTTGGGTGGCATGGTGAATGGCCAACAGCCCCCAAAGCTGGCCCTGATGCAAAATCGGCACCACCAGCGACGACATCACCCCCATCGCCGACAGATACTGAGCGTGGCAAGGCTCCACCGTACGATAGCGAATGTCTGGCTCCGTGAGGCTTTCACCATTATCGGGCGACTCTAGACTGTCTTCAATGCGCGACTGGGTGGCCACATCCACAATCACCCGCTGCCGCGCTTTGATAAACATTTCGCGGGCATGGGGCGGAATATCGCTGGCGGGAAACCACAGATTGAGGAGCGATGGCAGACGATGGGGAGCCAGCGATTCAGCAATGACCTCACCACTACCATCGGGCGCAAATCGATAGATTTTGACCCGATCAACCTCTAAAAAATTACGAATTTCACGAACTGACGTATCTAAAATTTCTGCCAGCTCTAAAGACTGCCGAATTCGATTTGTAATTTGATGAAGCAAATGCTCACGATAGGAGGATCTTTGCAGCATTCAGTTAACCTTTGCCCAAAAGCGATCGCCATTCAATTTCATTCTTTGGATCACGAATTGACCGAAAGCCAGATTTATTTTTTGCCCCCGGAAGAATATATTATCCGCAAAAAATAAAACTTGGCCTTAGCAATTTCTAATCCTGCCCCCTGCCCTGCCCATAGAATTCCCTAGGCTGAGAAGCCGTGCAACATTCTAGGCTATTGGTATAGTTTGATGTACTTCGCCAACCCAATACTTAGACTTGCAGCCAGCACCCTAAACCCTTGAGCACCCCCGCCGGGCAAACGCCCCAGCGCTCCACACACCCGCCCCAGCCATCAAACCATAAATCCACAGATCCCTTAAATAAGTTTATGCAATTTTGATTTATATAGTTTTGTAAAAGGCTACGCTGCATCACACCTGTGAACTATCTATGAAACATCCGTGAACTATCTATGGAACATCTGTGAACTATCTATGGAACATCTGTGAAGTGAAGAGAATGTCTAAAAAGTTTTGAGATCCTCCCTAGCCCCCCTTAATAAAGAGGGGAACCGGCTCAAAAGTCCCTTTTTAAAGGGGGATTTAGGGGGATCAATCTTTGTCTCAAAGCGCAATGTTTACTTTGCAGACATTTTCTAATCTACAGCCGCAATTATTTCAAGCTACTGAGGTCTATCTAACCCAATGGGATGATGACTTTTGCCCTTGCTTTATGATTTTTCTCCCCACTTATTTCTATGCCCCAGATTAAAAGTCCTTTGCGTTATCCCGGCGGAAAATCGAAAGCTATTAAGCAAATTCTCCCTTACATTCCAGCGGCGATCGCAGAGTATCGAGAACCCTTTATCGGTGGTGGTTCTGTATTTTTGGCGATGGCCCAACGCGCCAATCAACCCATCCGGCAGTATTGGATCAATGACTTAAACTATGACCTTTATTGCTTTTGGCTTTATGCCAGAGACGCAAACGATGACCTCATCGCCGAGATCAGGAAATTCAAAGCCGACTATAAAGAGGGGCGATCGCTATTTCAATACTTTACTCAAGCTGATTTAACGCTCAGTGACTTTCAGCGGGCCGTGCGATTTTTTATTTTGAATCGTATTACTTTTTCCGGCACCGTCGATTCTGGAGGCTACTCGCAACAAGCCTTTGAGTACCGGTTTACCGAATCCTCTATTGAGCGGTTGCGCAATCTTGCGCCTTGGTTAGCCACAGTGAAGATCACATCCCACGACTACGAAAATCTATTAGTGCAGCCGGGAAAAGATGTTTTTATTTTTCTCGATCCGCCTTACTTTAATGCCACAAAATCAAAGCTCTATGGCGTCAAAGGCTCACTCCACACGTCCTTTGATCACGCTCGTTTTGCGATCGCTATGCAGGCTTGCCCTCACCGATGGCTGATTACCTACGACGACTCGCCCGAAATCAGAGACCTATTTAGCTTCGCCAAAATTACCGAATGGTCGCTGCAATATGGCATGAATAATTACAAGCAAGACGTTGCTGCCGCCGGCAGCGAACTATTTATCAAAAACTACTGAACTCATCAGAAATTGCGATCATAGGATTGTTGAAAATCCTTAAAAGTTATTAATCAATGGTCGCCGTTAGAGTGAATAAAACCCAGTTTTCACCACAGTTTTCTACCCATTTTTAGAGAGCTGGTTGCAGATTGATTGTTGATTATTAAAGACTAGTAAAAATCACTTTTGGTAAGAGCCAACGGGCACCGCCGCCCGACTTGGTAGCTGCACCGTAAACACACTGCCCTGCCCTAGCTCTGAGGCGACCTTGATGCAGCCATTGTGCGCTTCGATAATCCGCCGAGAAAGGTGTAACCCCAGCCCGCTGCCCGCCCGCTTGTGGTTGCCCTGACGAAATCGCTCAAACAGCAACGCCTGATCGCCAGCCGGAATTCCCGGCCCCGTATCGCGCACCTCTAAGATCACCCAAGCCGAGTGGTCGCTGTTGCCCGAGTTGGTCGGCACGGTGCCTAGGCTAACGGTCACCGCCCCCCTGTCGGTAAACTTGATCGCATTGCCGATTAAATTGGTGACCACGCGACGCAGCTCTAGGCGATCGCCCACCACCATCCCCATCGATTCATCATCGTCATTGATCGGAGACAGGATCAAATTCAGAGCTAGGCCCTTTTCGTTGGCCAGTGGGGACAACTCCTGGCTAACCTCGCGGACAATATCATGCAGATTACACAGCGAAAACAGCAGCGTTTTATTACCCGATTCGTGACGGTGCACCTCTAGCAACGTGTTGACCATTTGCAGCAAATTTTGATTACTGCGAATCATGCTGCTGAGGGCTTTGTCCATATCGAGCGAGACATGGCAAAACGTGCCCTGACGCATCAGGTTTAACATCCGGTCGGCCGCGACCAGGGGAGTGCGCAAATCGTGGGTGAGGCGAGAGATAAAGTCTTCGCGTTGACGGGCGATTTCTTCTCGTTCTTCAATGCTGTGCTTCAACCGCAGCAGCGATCGCACCCGCGCCAACAGCTCATCCACATCCACCGGCTTGCGAATAAAATCATCGGCCCCGGCGTCTAGCCCCTCAGCCGGGCTTGCCTGGTCATGGGCGCTGATCAGCAAAACAGGAATCATCGGCAGATGAGTTTTTTGGCGAATCCGGCGAGTGACCTCATAGCCATCAATCCCCGGCATCATAATGTCTAGCAGCACGAGATCAGGCGGGTTTCTGTCAATCTCAGCCAGCGCTTCCTCGCCATCTCCCACTAAGCACACTTCATAGCCCTGATCTTCCAAAATCGCTTGCAGCAAAAATAGATTATCAGGAACATCGTCAACAGCAAGAATGCGATCGACCCGATGAGGATTGGCAGAGTACATAAGGTTTGTGTAACAGATTGTATAAAAAAGGAGCTAGCCTACAGATACTAAACAATGAATGTGAACAAATTATGAGCATGCCCCTTGAAATTAAGGGTCGTGTGCTGGAATGGATAGGGCCGAGCCAGTCAAGAGCGTGGGAGCGGCATGGCTTGCCCGAACCGGATGCCCCAGCGGCCAGGCTTGGGACACACTCCCCTCCATTGTTCAGCCGGTTCGGCCGATTACCTGCTGAAGTCGGGATTGGGGGCATGGAGGGTAGGGGTAAGGATCGCTAACGCTCGCTCAGTTCCACATTTCTAGAGACACATTTCTAGACCTGCTTTTCTAGACCCACACTTCTAACTAATGCCCATAATTCTGACCCGATCTCTACACAATTTGAAAAATCGATAGTTGAAAAATCGATCGATCAGGATTAAGCACAGTGCTCCGTAACGGAAACGGTGGATGCAGGCGTAGGCGACTAACCAAAACTCGTCACCCGAGCGCTTTAGCCCATAAACATAATCAAAAATAATTACGACTAAGAGCGCGCTAAAAGTGGCGGACTTAAGCGGAAAAGATATCGCACAAGGCGTGCCCTTTTCTGACCCAAGTTGCGGAGGATTGCTTCTAGAAACTGTTTGCCCCGGAAATAACGCCCAGATCCAAACCTAGATCTAAGTCCACAATCACAGCACTTAATAATCTCAACTTTGTTGAACCCACGGTCTGTTGCAGGAATAGCTTGAGGGGAACCGATGACATTGACAAACCAACGGTTGGAACTCTCTACGGCAGTGGTGAAAATGGACGCAACTCATGCGACAGCGTTTGGGAGCGAGCGATGCAGACTTTAGTGGAAGCCTCATTTACACTGCATCTTATACCTCAGGCAGCGGACATCTTATCTGTCTGGAGGATGAACTTCAAAGCGTCGCAGACACCTCTACGCTTGCTCCCTAGCTGCCATAGACAGACGCAGCGCGCATTCTAATCCCACTCATCCGAGCGCCAGATAGTCTAATCTTGCACGACCAATCTTACCCAGCCCACTGGGTCGCTCAACACTAGGCGCTGACGGCACCTGCTCGGCATGACAGCCCCATGAACAGGCTGTATGATTCCATTTGATTAAATAGCTAGCAAGGAAATATATGCCTAATAAAAAGCCCGGCACTCAGGGAATACCGGGCTGTTGGCTAATCAACTCCTAATGCATATATAGTGCCAGACCTTAAGTGGTCTATCCATCCGCAAAATGTGCTAACTATCTAAGCGAAATAGCTTGGAATTTGACCCAATTGGAGGATGCCCTACCCCTCTAAAACCCGACAATTTTGCCAAAATTGGAGGATTACGGCATCGTTTGTCCCAAAATCGCATTCTCAAAAATATTGCTGAGAAACGGCACTTATCCGCGATATTTATCCGCTGCGTCTGTTCGCCGTATTTATCCACCGCATTTATCCGCCTGACGGGAAACCCGATATCGCCAGCGTCTAGTCAGCGATCGCCTCTAGGTACTGACTGTCGAGCAAAAATGCACCTTTGCTAAAACGCACGCCCCAATAGCCACCGGGACGGCGATCGAGGATGACGCCTTCTTCACCCACGCGAATCACATTGGGCGGACGCAGCATTGGCATGGGCTCGGCGGTTTTGACATAGGGCGGCAAAATGGCCACTCGAACGCGATCGCCTACGGCAAATTCGATTTCACGGGCTGGTTCGACCCCGCTTTCTGGCACCGCTTCAGCCGCATTCTCTGCGGTAGAGTCGCTGAGATTTTCCTGGAAAAGTTGATCAGACATAGCTCATGAGACCTTCTATAAACTTGGGCAGATCTATTTGGGCAGATCCATCGATTAACGTTGAAATGCTAAGAAGCAGGCTCCATTCAGCAGCGCGGTCAGCACTGCCACGATAATCACCCCTTTGATCATGCCAGTTTTGCCACGTCGCCGCAGCCACAGGATCAGCGGGATCACATACAGCAATTGCCAAAACAAAAAGCCCATTGCTCCGACCAGCCAAACGGCGAAGATACTGTAGCCACCCACAATCGAACCGATGACATAACCCAGGGCGAAAATAAGCAGGCCCGCCAGCAGATGACAACCTAGCAGGAGTGCGGCTCCTTTGACGATTTCCGACAGTTCGTTGGGTTCGGGGGTGGTTGTCATGGGAGGGGGTGGGAGGGGAGGAGGGTGGGAAAAAGGGTAAAGGGTGAAGGGTGAAGGGGGGCGTGGTGCAGGCATCTTGCCTGCTTGCCAGTGGAAGAGAGCTAATGGGAGGAAGCTAATGGGAGGAAGCTAGTGGGAGGGAGCTAGTGGGAGGAAGCTAGTGGAAGGGAGCTAGTGGGAGGGGGGCGATCGCTTTTCTCATCCTCTCTTCGGCTAATCGGCGCTTTGACTGGCGCTTAGCTCGGGGCTGGAACCGGCATTATGCATCGCTGTCACCATGGCATGGCCCTCACTTCCCTCTCGATAAAACAAATTGTAGGTATCAAAGGGGATGATCCGCCCGTCGGGATGGACGATGTGGATGCAGGAGCGCTTAATCGAGCGCACATCAAAATTGTAGGCATCCATGAACTGCACGATCATAATCCGAAAGATATTTTCGTAGGAGAAGCCTGCGGGCACTGGCACTAGGGGCAGGCAGCAGAGC
>DATNOW010000249.1:0-5380 GCA_036703515.1 Chroococcidiopsis sp. | reverse complement strand
AGCGCATTGGAGCGACGCCCCTTACTCATTAAGAGTATCGTGGCCAACACAGCCTATGGTGAATTCTGTGTAAGAGAATTGCTGAAATTGCAACAAGCCGATGAAGATTCCAGAATTCGGTCGAAAGACGGCAAATTCAATCAACCTGCAAATTGCAAAAATCCGCACATTGCAAGCGGGTGGACTGAATTCAAGTCAGAATTCAAGTCAGCTTGGTTGTCGGGTTTTCTCCGTTAGAACTGATTGACTGACAAATCTTTCTGGTTGGGTTGAACCACAGAGTTGAACCACGGGGTTGAACCACGAGAAACTCAACACCGGCAAGGTTTATGCTGGGTTACGGTTGGGTTATGCTATCGCTAAACCAACCTACTGGACTACTGAACTGCTGGACTGAAATTCTTGGGTTAGGGCGCACATCGGTGCGCCCCTACCGAGCGCTGGAAGACTCAGAATTATTTAATTCGCGATCCTAAGGGCCTCACTAAGCCACAGAGGAATGGGTCGGGAGGGGCTTGGGCTCGTTGCACTGTTCGCGGATGCAGGCGGTGGCGGCGGTGACGAGATCGAACAGTTCGCGATCGCTGCCGTGGTGGTTAAACAGATGACGTGCCGCTTGGATGGGGTCGTCGGACAGTAACTCAAGCTGATTAACGTTGGGGTCTGTGGGCGATCGCCGTACCATAATGACCTACCTGCAATATAGTACATAAATACTATAACAAATTTAGCCGCACGGCTAGCCCCAAAACGCCGATCGTTGGCTTCATCTCCTTCTGTTACTCGCAGCGACGGTTCTCATCTTTGCGAAACACGCCCAGCAGGGTCGAAATGATTACGCAGCGCTTCGTGGTTGGATTGGTGGTGCCCACGAAGGTCAGCTTGCCCAGTTGGCCGTTGACCCGGCCGTTGTGGTCAAACTGAACGCGATAGACGCCCAGGTCGCTATCAAGGGTTGTATCGGCCGCAATCCGCACTTGGGCATTGAGCGATCGCCAACTGCCTTCGAGGGGCAGGCTGTCGGCCGCATGAATCGTCCCTTGGGGGATGCCGTTCACTTCGCGAAAGCTGGCCTGCCAGATCACCCGACGTCGAATCGCTTCGGCTTGGGCCTGGCGCATCAGTTGGAAGGCTTCATCTTGGGCCGAGCCCAAATTGCGAGCATTGAGAAATCCATTCCAAGATGGGGTTGCGATCGCCAGCAGTAGCCCAATCAACGATAGGGCCACCATCATCTCCATTAAGGAAAAACCAGACTGGTTGGACAGCGCCCGCGCTGGAGCCGATGCCCAACGGGCTGAAAGACGCGGCAAAACACGAAGAAACAAGGCGTGGCGATCGCTGCAATGCAGCAGCTTCGCGCTACTTAAGCGTGGAGTCTGGGTCATGGAGTAGATGCACCAATGCGAATACTGCATCGCAAACCAACGGCTACAGGCTGACTGCATCCTCAACCGTATTCTCAGTAGAGCAATACAATGAGCACCGTATTTGCGTTAATTTCAATGTGCCCAATAGAACACAAAAATAAACACAAGCCACGCAGGAAATGATGTTTAAGGAGTTTAAAAACAGCGGCGATCGCGCTGAACCGCTGTAGCCAAGGGCGCAGTCTTGGAATTAATAAATATAAGTCTTGCTTAAGCGATATTGGAGAAGGCGTAAGATTGTGAAATCCTGCCCTGCTATCTCCTCCAAGAATTCATGACCCTAAACCTTTCAGATCAGGCGCGCCCATGGCACACACTGACAGTCGATGGCTCGCTTGAGCAACTCCAAAGCGATCGCCACACAGGCTTGACGGCGCAACAGATCGAAGACCGCTTGCAGCAATTTGGTCCCAATGAGCTGCAAGTCTCTGAAGGGCGGACGGCATGGGCGATCTTGATTGATCAGTTCAAAAACATCATGCTGATCATGCTGATCGCGATCGCCATTATTTCTGGCATCCTCAGCTTTATTGACCTACAGCGGGGAGGCATGCCCACTGGCGATATTCCGTTTAAAGACACCATCGCTATTCTGGCGATCGTCTTGCTCAACGGCATTTTGGGCTACGTGCAGGAAAGCCGGGCGGAGAAAGCGCTGGCCGCCCTCAAAAACCTAACCGCACCCAAGGTGCAGGTCGTGCGCGACGGGATGATTAGCGAAATTTCCTCGAAGCAGCTTGTGCCGGGAGATGTGATGCTGCTGGAGGCTGGGGTGCAGGTGGCGGCCGATGGTCGGCTGCTGGAAGCGGCTAACTTGCAGGTGCGCGAGTCGGCCCTGACGGGTGAATCCCATGCGGTCAACAAGCAGGTGCAGCTTCAGTTGCCCCCCGATACCGCCCTAGGCGATCGCCTTAACCTCGTGTTTCAGGGCACCGAAGTCGTCCATGGTCGCGGCAAGGTGGTGGTTACTGGCACTGCCATGAGCACCGAGTTGGGCAAAATTGCCACGCTGCTGCAATCGGTTGAGGCAGAACCGACGCCCCTCCAGCGACGAATGGACGAACTCAGCAAGGTGCTGGTGTCGGGGGCGCTGATTTTAGTGGCCATTGTCGTGGGGCTGGGGCTGCTAGTGGCTGGCTGGGGCGAGTTTCGCGACCTGCTGGAGGTCTCGCTGAGCATGGCGGTGGCGGTGGTGCCCGAGGGGTTAGCGGCCGTTACGACCGTCACCTTAGCCTTGGGCACCCAGCGGATGGTGCGCCGCCAAGCCCTGATTCGCAAGCTGCCTGCGGTGGAAACCCTGGGGTCGGTGACGACGATTTGTTCGGATAAGACGGGTACTCTGACCCAAAACAAGATGGTGGTGCAGTCGGTGCATCCCCAGGCGGGCAGCGTCCGCGTGACGGGCGAGGGCTATAGCCCTGAAGGGCAGTTTTTTGAAGGCGATCGCCTCTGTGATCCGCAGGCGCACCTAGAATTGCAGGCGTTGATGATGGCCTGCGTGTTGTGCAACGATGCCGTGCTGCAAAAGGAAAACGGGCACTGGGCAATTTTGGGAGATGCTACTGAGGGAGCCCTGCTGGTAGTAGCGGCCAAGTCAGGGATCGATCGCCATCGCCTCACCGAGCAGTGGCCCAGGGTAGGTGAGTTTCCATTTTCATCGGAACGCAAGCGGATGAGCACGATCTGCCAAGCGCCACCCGACCGGATGGGGTTAGCGATCGCCAATTCTCCCTACATTATGTTTACCAAAGGCTCGGCAGAACTGGTGCTAGAGCGCTGCACTCATATTCATATCAATGACCACGTTGAGCCGCTCACGGCGTCCCACTGCGATCGCGTCCTCAGCCTCAACAACACCTTAGCCGGTCAAGGGCTGCGGGTTTTAGGATTTGCCTATAAACCCTACACCACCGTTGCCACGCAAAATGCCCCCAACGCCAATACAGAAGACACAGAAGCCAATGCCGAAGACGCCGCCGAACGCGATCTGATCTGGCTGGGCCTAGTGGATATGCTCGATGCGCCTCGTCCCGAGGTGAGAGAAGCCGTCAAGCGCTGCCGCTCAGCCGGGATCCGCCCGGTGATGATTACCGGCGACCATCAGCTTACCGCTATGGCGATCGCCCAAGATCTGGGGATTGCCACCGCTGGCGATCGCGTCTTGACCGGGCGCGACCTAGAAAAGATGAGCCCCGCTGACTTAGAGCAGCAGGTCGATCGGGTTAGTGTCTATGCCCGCGTTGCCCCCGAACACAAACTGCGCATTGTCCAAGCGCTGAAGCGCAACGGCGGCATTATCGCCATGACCGGCGATGGCGTCAACGATGCCCCCGCCCTCAAGCAGGCCGATATCGGCATTGCCATGGGAATTACGGGCACCGATGTCAGCAAAGAAGCCAGTGACATGGTGCTGCTCGACGACAACTTTGCCACGATTGTCTCAGCGGTGGAAGAAGGGCGCGTTGTCTACACCAACATCCGCCGATTTATTAAATACATTTTGGGGTCGAATATTGGTGAAGTGTTGACCATTGCCGCCTCGCCGCTGCTGTTGGCCTCGGCCGGTGGGGTGCCCATGACACCGCTGCAAATTTTGTGGATGAACCTCGTCACCGATGGGCTACCGGCCCTGGCGCTGGCAGTGGAACCCGCCGAACCCAACGTCATGAAGCGATCGCCCCATGACCCCCAAGAAAGCATCTTTGCGCGGGGGTTAGGGCTCTATATCGTGCGGATTGGCATTGTTTTGGGGATTATTGCCATCACCCTGATGGTCTGGTCTTATAACTATGCCCACTCTACCCCCGGCGACCCCGACCGCTGGAAGACCATGGTGTTTACCACCCTCTGCGTCGCCCAGATGGGGCATGCCATGGCCATCCGTTCCAATACGCAGTTGACCATCGAACTCAACCCGATCTCCAATCCCTACGTGCTGGCCTCTGTGGTGATGACCACGATTTTGCAGCTCATGCTGATTTATGTGCCGCCGCTGCGCAGTTTCTTTGGCACCCACTGGCTTAACCTGACCGAAATCAGCATTTGCTTTGGCTTCAGCGCCCTGATGTTTGTCTGGATTGAGCTAGAAAAACTGTTCATGCGTTGGTATTTTAAGCATCGTTGAGTGCTTGAACACCAATTCCACCGATTCCGCCCGCAATCTGTTGGGTTGCCGTTCTCCCCTGTAATGATTGCCCTGCATGTATTTGAACACCCTTCACCTCCAACACTTTCGCAACTACTGTGAGCAGCAGGTGGAGTTTAGTGCGCCCAAAACGATTTTGGTGGGTGAAAATGCCCAAGGCAAATCAAATCTGTTAGAGGCCGTAGAACTATTGGCAACGCTGCGCTCTCACCGGGCCGTGCGCGATCGCGAATTTGTCCAAGACCAAGAGGCGATCGCCCAGATTACGGCCACCGTGCAGCGCGCGCTCAGCACCGCTGACCTGGGGCTGACCCTGCGCAGCAACGGGCGGCGCACCGTTACCCTCAACGGCGAAAACCTAAAGCGCAAGGCCGATTTCCTCGGCACCATGAACGCGGTGCAGTTTTCTAGCCTCGACCTCGAACTGGTCCGCGGCGGCCCCGGCGAACGGCGCGCTTGGGTGGATACGCTGCTGATTCAGCTAGAGCCAATTTACAGCGCCATTTTAGAGCAATATAACCACGTCTTGAGACAGCGCAATGCCCTGCTCAAACAGCAGCGCAGCAGCTTTGGCAGCTCCAGCAGCTTCGGCAACTCAGCCTCCACCCCCATTGACCCGACCCAGATGGCAATTTGGGATGCCCAACTGGCCGCTACGGGCACACGTGTCATCCGGCGGCGGGCGCGGGTGCTGGCGCGGTTGGCTCACCTGGCCCAAACCTGGCATCAGTCGATTAGCGATCGCCGCGAACAGCTTGCGGTCAACTATGCCCCGAATGTGGCAATGGAAACCGATGACCCGACG
>DATNOW010000248.1:0-9453 GCA_036703515.1 Chroococcidiopsis sp. | reverse complement strand
TACGAAAAACTTTCCCAAGAGAAAGCCTACACCGAGTATTGCATCATCCTCAAACTCAAGGGGCAGCAGGCCCAGCGGCAGCAAGACACGATTCTGTTGACCTCTGACTCGGCGCGCAAGCTGGCATCGGCCGGAGATGTGTCAGCCGCCTACCGCGCCACCTTGAAGGAGTTGGCCGAAAAGCAGTATGAGATGCTGGGCCAAACTCTAGAAGTCACCGGGCAGATTAGCGAGTTAAACCTGGTGTTTTTGATGCGGATGAGCGGCAAATTGGGCGGCAGCGCCGCTAAGCCCGCCGCTGATGGCACCAAAGGCAGTGAAGCTCCGTCCTCTAGCCCGTCCTTTGGCACCAAGCCAGGCACTCGTGCCCCCCAAAGCACCTCCCAGCTTTTAGATGCCTACCTCCGTCGCGCTGCCGAGTTTGAAGCGAAAAGTGACTTTGGCAAAGCGATTTTAGAACTGCGTGAAGCGATTCAGATCGATCCCAAGAGCAGTACGGCCCATAGCCGCTTGGGAGTGATCTATATGAAAAACAATCAGTCCACCATGGCAAAGATTCATTTCAATAAAGCATTGGAATTGAACCCCCAAGACCCGGTAGCATTGGAAGGTAAACGCAGACTCGACATCACGACTGGCAACCAGGCCAAAAAGCCCGATGCGAAACCCGGTAAGGCATCGTCATCGAAGGACGGTAAGCCCGGCCAGTCTGGCGGCGGTCTGTTTGGATTGTTTGGCGGCAAGAAAAAATAATGGTCTACCAGCCCCCTGTGGGAGCCAGGGATCTCCTTCCTCTCGACGTTACCCAAAAACGCTGGATTGAGGAACGCCTCCAGCAGGTGTTTCATCGCTGGGGCTACCACCGGATTATTACCTCCACCCTAGAGCGGATGGATACGCTGATGGCGGGAGGGGCCGTGCAGCCGGCTACGGTGCTGCAATTGCAAAACACGGATGATGAAACCCTAGGCTTGCGCCCAGAGCTGACGGCATCGGTGGCGCGGACTGCGGTGACGCGCATGGCCGGTGCCACCTATCCGCAGCGGCTTTACTACAATGCCAACGTGTTTCGTCGGCCTAATCGGGCGGGGCACGGTCGTCAGCTAGAGTTTTACCAAGCTGGGGTGGAGCTGATCGGTAGCGCCGGCATTGCGGCGGATGCTGAGATTTTGCTGCTGTTGGTGGATGGTCTGAATCATCTCAACCTAGGGCCGTGGTCGCTGATTTTAGGCGAAGCGGGCTTAACCCAGTCGCTGCTGTCGGTGTTTCCCGATAAGGTGCGTGAGTCAGTCAGACGGGCGATCGCCCACCTGGATCGCATTGGGCTAGAGGCCCTACCGCTTTCTCCAGAGCTGCGCGAGCGCGCGCTCAGGTTGCTCAACCTGCGGGGCCGCCCTGAAGACGTTTTGCAGCAGTTGGCCAGCCTCGACCTAGATGCCACCCAGCGCCACACTGTCAACACGCTCAAGTCGCTGGTGGAGCTGTTTCACAACAGCCTGGGTCAGCAAGCCTCTGCCCAGGGCACGTCCCCGACTTTGGTGCTTGACCTCAGCCTGATTCGCACCTTTGACTACTACACCGGTATTGTGTTTGAGGCCGTCAGTGCGGGCAGCAGCGGGCAGCGGGTGTTGGGGCAAGGTGGTCGCTATGACCAACTGCTCGGGCTCTATCACCCCCAAGGCGAAACAACTCCGGGGATCGGCTTTTCGCTCAACATCGAAGACCTGCATCAGATGTTGCTCAGCACGGGGCAACTGCCTTTGGCGATCCCATCCAGCGATTGGCTGGTGGTGCCTATGACGCCCGCAGCCTACGGGGCAGCGTTTGTCTATGCCCAAACGCTCCGCGAGTCGGGGGATGAGTCTGGGGATCTGGTCAGGGTCGAGGTGGAGCTAGGTGGCGGTGGCGCGATCGCCCCTGACCACGAGATTGAGGTGGATGCCGTTCGCCGCTACGCAGAGCAGCGCCGGATTGGCAAAATTGCCTGGATCAAGGAAGACGGCCCCCCCGAAATCGAAACCCTAAGATGATGTCCTGTAAGAACGATCGGGGTTGATCGTAGGGGCGGCGTTCGTGGGCGTGGGCGCACATCGGTGCGCCCCTACCGCGATATCCTCTATGCGATCGCCCCGGCTGACTGGTGCAGGGCCGTTTCCATAAAAATCTTTTGGGAACTTTGCTCATCCATGCCATTGCTGGGGTGGCGCTGAATGTAGTGCCCATCGGTCTGGAGATCCCACGCTTGACGGTTGTCGGCCAGCATAATACCTAAAATCTCTTGCAGATCTTTGGCGATCGCCCCATCTTCTACCAGGGTGACGGCTTCTACCCGACGGTCGAGGTTGCGCGGCATCCAGTCGGCACTGCCAATATAAATTTCTTCATCGCCGCCGTTGTGGAAATAGAACACGCGGGAGTGTTCCAAAAAGCGGCCGATGATGCTGATCACGCGGATGTTGTCGCTAACGCCCGGAATGCCGGGGCGCAGGCAGCAGATGCCGCGAATGATCAGGTCAATTTGGACGCCCGCTTGGGAGGCTTCGTAGAGGGCGGCGATGATGGCTGAATCGACCAAAGCATTCATCTTGGCGACGATGCGCCCGTGGGTTCCCGTCTTGCGATGCTCAATTTCGCGCCGGATTAGGGCAATCATGCGATCGCGCAAATTGACCGGGGCCACCAGCAGCCGACGATAGACATGCTGCCGGGAATAGCCGGTGAGATAGTTAAACAAATCGGTTAGATCGGCCCCTAAATCTTCGCGACAGCTAAACAGACCCAAATCGGTATACAGCCGCGCCGTTTTGGGGTTGTAGTTGCCGGTGCCAATGTGGACATAGCGGCGGATGCGGTTGTCTTCGCGGCGCACCACCAGCAAGATTTTGGTGTGGGTTTTGAGCCCCACCAGCCCATACACCACATGCACGCCTACCTTTTCTAGCTTGCGGGCCCAGTTGATGTTATTTTCTTCGTCAAACCGCGCCTTTAGCTCAACCAGCACGGCCACCTGCTTATCGTTTTCAGCCGCCGCAATCAGCGCATTGACAATGGGTGAATCGCCCGAGGTGCGATAAAGCGTCATCTTGATCGCCAAAACCTGCGGGTCGTGGGCCGCTTGGGTAATAAACCGCTCTACCGTGGCAGAAAACGAATGGTAGGGATGGTGAACCCAGATATCGCCCTTGCGCAAAACCGAGAAAAAGTCTTCTTCGCTGTCGGGCACGTCCTCTTCCATGGCCAGGTCGTTGAGGCGCTTGAGCCGCATCGGGGTCACGGGTGTCCACGGCGGGTCTTTGAGTTCGGGCAGGGGCAATTCCATAAACGACATCAGATCTTTGAGGCACAGCAGCCCATCGATTTCATAGATGTCGTCGGGGGTGAGTTCCAGTTCTTCGAGCAGGGTCGAGCGGATAGAGTCGGGCATGGATGGGTTCAGCTCCATCCGCACAGCCGATCCCCCGACGCGGCGCTTGCGCAACTCTTGCTCGATCGCCAGCAGCAGGTCGTCGGCTTCGTCTTCGACTAGCTCTAGATCGCTATCGCGGGTGATGCGGAAGGGGTGATAGTCTTGGATGTTCATGCCGGGGAACAGCGCCTCCAGGTTGTGGGCGATCACCTGTTCCAGCGGCACCCCTGTCCAGGCGGAGGGTTGACCTTTATGATGCAGGCGCAGCTCAACCGGCAACGGCACAAACCGGGGCAGCACGCTGGGTACCTTGACCCTAGCAAAATGCTCTTCTTCGGTTTCGGCGTCTTTGATCACCACTGCCAGGCTGAGGCTGAGGTTGGAGATATGGGGGAAGGGGTGCCCGGGATCGACCGCGAGGGGAGTGAGTACTGGAAAGATCTGCTTTTCAAAGTAGTCTTGCAGGTAAATTCGCTGCTCTTGGTTGAGATCGACGTAGTCGAGCAGGTGAATGCCGTGGGCGGCTAGCTGCGGGCGCAGGGCCTGCTCAAAGTGGCGGTGCTGGTTGAGCACCATCGGGCGGAGGCGATCGCTAATGGCCGCTAGCTGCTGCTTAGCCGTTTGCCCATCGGGTGAGACTTTTTCGACCCCAGCTTCGACCTGCTGTTTGAGGGCCGCCACTCGCACCATGAAGTATTCATCGAGATTGCTGCTAAAGATGGCAATAAACTTCAGGCGCTCTAGTAGCGGCGTACGCGGGTCGATGGCCTCATGCAAAACGCGATTGTTGAACTCTAGCCAACTCATCTCGCGGTTGAAGTAATATTGCGGGTCTCTCAGGTTGATCTCGACGACGGGCTTCTGAAGTTCGGTCATGGCAATGGAAACTCACGGGAGCAGGATAGACCTTTGGCCAGATTCGCAGCAGGATGTGAACCGGTTATGGCCTAGGGTAGCGCGCTTCAGGGACAAGATGAGGCGATCGCCTTAATCTGACACAGGGCGATCGCTCCCCAGCGTATCCAGCCGCAACTCCGCAACTCATCCCCACGGTCAATCGCTAGGGGTTACTCTATCAAACCAAGTCAAAGGCAGGGTTAAGGATAACGGGTAGTTTCTGGATATTTGTGGCTTGTAGTTCGTGGCTTGTAGATTGCGCCTCTTGCCTTTCACCCTTCACCCTTCACATTTCGCCTCCTGTAGCGTTTGAAGGCAGGGGATTTTTTGGGGGCAGAGAGTTTGGTTAGTCGGGGCCAAACAGTTCTTCTTCGCGACCGACCCACCATTCGCCCAGCTTCATCATGTCGGCGTGGATGTCGGCTACGGTGGCCATATATTCCTCGGGCGACAGCGAACTGCGGTTCTCTTCTAATTTTTTGAGCCGTAGCTGCACCAACAGCCACGGTTTATGGGTGCCGTCGGTTTCTTCGATGTAGCGGGCGAGTTGGTGACTATCCATAAATGTGGGCTCGGAAAGGTAGGACTAGAAATTATGGGAGCAGAAATAGGGGATCAGGTTTGAGATCAGAATTCTGAGCGATATTTCTGTATTGTTACAGATTTGTTACGATTCTGCCGCTAGTTTTGGGGGCGATCGCCCTAAAAGCAAACCACCGAGCGCAGTGCGTCCGGTGGTTTGAGCAATGTGGTTTGAGGAATATTGAGTCAACCGTAGATCAGATAAAGATCTTTAAAAGATCCTTGCGCCAACGAAATCAGGCCAACTATGCAGCCAGATTTGCAGCGACAAAATCCCAGTTGATCAGCTTATCGATAAAGTTGGCAATGTAGGCCGGGCGAGCATTGCGGAAATCGATGTAGTAAGCGTGTTCCCAGACATCGAGGGTCAGCAGCGGCTTTTGACCGTGAACGAGGGGGTTTTCGGCGTTGGGGGTTTTGGTGATTTTCAGGGTGCCTGCATCTTCCACCAGCCATGCCCAACCGCTACCAAACTGGGTTGCAGCGGCGGTCGAAAACTGGGTCTTGAAGGCATCGTAGCTGCCAAAGGCGCTGTTGATTTTGTCGGCCAATTCACCCGTTGGAGCGCCACCGCCAGCAGGCTTGAGGCTATTCCAGAAGAAAGTGTGGTTCCAGACTTGAGCCGCGTTGTTAAAAATGCCAGCCTTGGCGGGATCTTTAAAGGAGATCTGAATCACTTCTTCAAGGGATTTGTCAGCCAGGTCGGTATCTTTGATTAAGTTGTTGAGGTTGTCCACATAGGCTTTGTGGTGCTTGCCATAGTGGTATTCAAAGGTTTCAGCCTTCATGCCATAAGACTCAAGGGCATTAAAGTCAAACGGAAGCGGAGCCTGTGTAATGGTCATAGTGTTCAATCCTCTCCTAGAACTGCGATGAATATTGGCGATTGCGCCGTCACACTTGTAATCAATACAACTGCAATCGGCACGAATGCGACTGGTACGAATGCGATCAATACAGATGCACTTGGCACCTAATTATCGATCTCTAGTATCGACGCAAGCATCGACGCATGGTGTCGATACACAGTATGGATGCTGTAGCGCTAGAGCGTGTCTAAGCGGCTTAGACGAGGGTTGCCCAAGCCTCACCCAGATCGCCCTCAATACAGCAGCCTACTATTGATAGGATCTTATATCAAAAATCCATTGGTCAACCGTTTTGGTGCATCCAGCCCCAGGTAACGGAGCGGGATCGGGTTTTGTGGCAAGGCCTTGTGGCGAGGTCTTGTGGTGAGGCCTGGTGATAAATGGATTCTGGGACAAAAGAATGTGACAAAAAAATAGTGGAGAAATACGAGGGGAAACGGCTCTATCCCATCCGTTCTCAGGGTTCTCGGGGTTTGAAAATCACATTCTCAGTCTTGTACTATACAAAATCCGGCTATCATAGCGATTGTGATTAATTCGTAGGATTCTCTATTACAGAGCGTTGGGCGCTTCAGACCACTGGCTGCGTCAAGCCTGGATAAAATCCTCGACGAGGCACCACACACGGTTGTTAGGTTGGCTACAGGTATGGGCAGGCAACGATCAATATTGGCACTGATTCTATTGTTGACGATTGTTGCGGTAGGCGTGATCGCAAGATTAGATACAAAACTGGGTTTAGACTTGCAAGGCGGCACCCAGCTAACGCTGCAATTGAAGACGACAGACGCCGTTCCCGAAATTACGCCCGAAAAGTTAGAGGGTGTCAAGACTGTCGTGGAAAAGCGGATCAATGGCTTGGGTGTGTCGGAATCGGTGGTGCAAACCATTGGCGAAAATCAGCTTTTGGTTCAGCTCCCTGGGGTCACCGATCCTGAGCAGGCGGAACGGGTGCTTGGCGGTACGGCTCAGCTCGATTTTCGTGAGCAGCGCAAGGGAACAGAAGCCCAGCTCAATATTGAGTTTCAAGTGCAACAGCAGCTCCTCAATGAGCAGATTAACCTAGAAAATAGCCAAGACAAAGAGGCGATCGCTAAAAACCAAGAGGCCCTCAAGCGCAGTGAAGAAGCGATCGCGGCGTTGTTTGATAAAACGGGCTTGACGGGTGATCAGCTACAAAATGCCCTTCCCCAACCGATTAGCGGTACAGCCTGGGAAGTCGTGCTGGTTTTTAATGACGACGGGGCCGCTAAGTTTGCAGCATTGACCAAGGCGATCGCCGGTACTGGCCGCAGCCTTGGTATTTTCCTTGACAACACGCTGTTGAGTGGGCCAACCGTCGAAGCGCGCTATGCTGAAACCGGCATCACGGGCGGACGGGCTAGCATTACCGGGGGCTTTGACACCCAGCGGGCCAGCGACCTCGCTGTGCAGCTGCGGGGTGGAGCCTTGCCGGTACCGGTTGAGGTTGTAGAAAACCGCACCGTCGGCGCAACTCTAGGGCGCGACAGCATCCAGCGCAGCATTTACGCCGGTTTGGCCGGTTTGGCCCTGGTGCTGATCTTTATGGTGGTCTACTACCGGGTGCCGGGGCTGATTGCCGACATCTCTTTGGTGATCTACTCCATCCTCACCTTTGCCCTGTTCAAACTGTTTGGTGTGGTGCTGACCCTACCGGGGATCGCCGGGTTTATCTTGAGCATTGGCATGGCGGTAGACGCCAACGTGCTGATTTTTGAACGCACCCGCGAGGAACTGCAAGCTGGAAAAAGCCTGTATCGCTCGGTCGAGTCTGGGTTTTATCGCGCCTTTTCGAGCATTCTCGATAGCAACGTGACCACGCTGATCTCCTGCGGAGCCCTGATCTGGCTGGGCATTGGCTTGGTCAAAGGGTTTGCCGTCACCTTGGCCATGGGGGTGGCTGTGAGTATGTTCACCGCCCTGACCTGTAGCCGGACGCTGCTGTTTTTTATCATCAGCTTCCCCTCGTTCCGCAAACCCCAGTGGTATTGTCCTAATCTTCCTGCCGCAGGTCAGTCAAAGGCGGAGGCAACCTCATGAAGTTAAAAGTTATTCAACAGCGATCGCTCTGGTGGGGCGTATCGATTGCGATTTTGTTGGCTGGGGCGATCGCCTCTGGGATTTTGTGGGCTCAAATTGGGCTACCGCTCCGTCCTAGCCTCGACTTTGTCGGCGGGACGCGGATTCAGCTACAGCGCGACTGCACCCAGGCGGACAACTGCGCCAACCCCATCACCCTTGACGAAGTGAATGCGGTAATCGCAGCCCAAGGCTTAGAAAACAGCAGCGTCCAGATCCTAGGGCAGGAACGCCAAGGCGTGTCTATTCGTTCTGCCAACTTGGATGTCGATCAGCGCAGCGCTTTGTTAAAGGCGCTGACCGAAAAACTGGGTCAATTTAACTCGGAGTCAACCCAAATTGACACCGTCGGCCCTACCCTGGGTCGCCAGCTGTTTACCTCAGGGATGCTGGCCCTGCTGCTGTCGCTGGTCGGCATTACGGTCTATCTGACCTTCCGGTTTAAGCTAGACTATGCCATTCTGGCGCTGATCGCGCTGCTCCATGACGTTTTCATTACCGTTGGCATCTTTGCCATTTTGGGGGTAACCCTGGGGGTAGAGGTCGATAGTTTGTTTATCGTGGCGCTGCTGACCATTGTTGGCTTCTCGGTCAACGATACGGTGGTGATCTACGACCGTATCCGCGAGGTGCTCAATCTCAACCCCGAGCACTCGATTAACACTATCGTTGAGGATGCAGTTAACCAAACCCTATCGCGCTCGATCAACACGACCCTAACCACATTGCTGCCGCTGACAGCAATTTTTGTCTTGGGTGGCGACACGCTCAAATATTTTGCCCTGTCGCTGATCATCGGCTTTGTGGCTGGGGCCTATTCCAGTATCTTCATCGCCAGCACCACCCTAGCCTGGTGGCGCAACCGCACCGGCCCGACGGGCATAGCTATGGCGATCGCCGATCGTGATGCCAGTGACGTGTCGATTCGCCCAGAAGATTCGTAGGGTCAGGAGCATACCAGGAGCATACCAGGAGCACGAGGGTGGCATTTCAGCGCATTGAACCTGGCCCGGGGCAAGAGTCGGTGTGGGACTATCCCCGCCCACCGCGCCTAGAGGAGTCGAGCAAAACCATCCAGATTGTCTTTAACACAGTCGTGATTGCAGAAACCCAGCGATCGCAGCGTGTTTTAGAAACCAGCCATCCGCCGGTCTATTACATTCCCCCTGAGGATGTGCTGCTGCAATATTTTAGCCGCACCGCCCGCTCTACGTTTTGTGAGTGGAAGGGGCAGGCGGCCTATTACACGATCACGGTGGGCGATCGCCGCGAAGAAAATGTAGCTTGGTTTTATCCCACTCCCACCCCGGCTTTTGCCAGCATTGCCAACTACATTGCGGTCTATCCCAGCCGCATGGACGCGTGTTATGTAGACGGGGAGCGGGTGCAGGCCCAGCCCGGCGATTTTTATGGCGGCTGGATTACCCAAGATATTGTCGGCCCGTTTAAGGGTGCGGCGGGCACGTGGGGATGGTAATGCGCTGGTTGGTAATGCGCTGGTGCGTCTATCGGGGGATAGATTGAGCTGTGGACACCGTGGACAGGTTAATCTTCACCTCCTGCATGGCCCCCAACATGGATGGGCTAGGGCAGGCGATC
>DATNOW010000247.1:0-7801 GCA_036703515.1 Chroococcidiopsis sp. | reverse complement strand
AAGCCACGATTCCGACTGCTTGCATCAACACCCAGAGCGTCATCACTGCGATCGCCATTAGGGTAACCTAGACTACATAAACTTTTGTTTAGATCTGTACAGAACCCTCTAGATTTGCTACTCTAGCAATTCCAATCGGGTTCAGCGCACCAGCATTTATCCACCCTGCGTAAACTACGGATTCGGTGTACTGACTTAGCACTCAGCAGGCTGAGAAAACCGGTACTCTCGCGGACGGTAAACAGCAACGCTAGGGATTTAATAAGCAGGTAACGCCACCGAGGCGTTGGTTTGAAAAGAGCAGGAAGCACCACCCGTCTTCCTCGCTCAGCGCCGCCGCCGGGGCCGATTTAACGGCAGTAGTGACGGCAATAGTGACAGCAATGGTGACCGTGGTAGCGACCGTGGTAGCAACACTAGCAGTGACGGCAATAGCGTCCGCACCCTAGTTTGCGCCTTAGGACACCTAAAAGACTGGCCACTATTAACCAACAACAAGCTAAAAAACTCTTAAAACATGACATTAACTGTCCATTCCATTCTGTCAATTCAAGGAGGTGAAACCAAATCCAATGACGCCCACTAAATACACCCGATTTATCCGCTTTTTACAAGAAGAACTGGCTGTGTCTGACTCATCCTTGGCGATCGCCCAGCGTCACCGCGAGCAAGATCCAGGGCAATTACACATGATCCTTTGGCAATATGGGCTCGTCACCCTAGAGCAGCTCGATCGCATATACGACTGGCTCGAAGCATCCTGATGGGTTGAGACTCTTTTATAGTTGAAAACTAAAAGTTAAAAACTGAAAGTTGAAAACTAAACGTTGAAAACCAAAAGTGGAAAACTGAATTAAGTGATAGCTGAATTAAGTGAAAACTAGATCAAGTGATAGCTGAATCAAACATTCAACTCGCTTACTTAGGAGAATCAATGGTCTTCAGCAATATCAATTTGACGATGCGACTCTTTCACCACAATCAACGTCCTAATCAACTTCTAACTAGTCACTATTCACAACCTTGTTCACACAGTCATTCACGTTCAGATAGCCATTCCCATCGATTAAAAAGCGGGTCAACGATTGACCCGCTTTTTATTATTTTTTATTGAATCAGGCCCAGCCCAAACGCCAGCCCGCAGACTGGCACAGACCACCCATCCCCCTCAACGCTTCTCAGGGTAGATTTAGAAGAACTTAAGGCAACGCTAGGGTAGACCGTATAGGGTTGTTGGGTGAGGGGCGACTGTTACTCAATCCCCATTGCACTCCCATCCAAATGCCGTCCATTCCGCGTAGATATCTCAAACACCGTATGCAGCAGCACGATGGACTGGCGATCGCCCTGCCATACTAGAGCATTCCCCGCTTGCTCCGCCTATCGCCCCTGCTGTCTCAGCTCAAACTTAGTTCAGACCCATGCCATCGATCGCCCGCAAAAATCTGTTTGAAGACATCCCCCGGTTTCTGGTCGCCCAAGCCGGAATCATGTTTGCCGTCAGTTTGGTGACGATTCAAACCGGCATCCTAAACGGATTTCTGCGTTCCTCTACCGCCCTGATCGACAATTCCGATGCCGATATTTGGATATCTGCCAACGAAATGGTCTACTTAGAGCTGACGCTGCCCATCGCCGCAGGGCTTGTTAATCAAGCCAGCCAAATCAATGGCGTCGAGCGCGCCGAAGGTCTATCGATTCGCGGGGCAACCTGGCGCAGCCCCAACGGCGATATTTCCCCGGTGCGGCTAATTGGCTTTAGCCCATCGGGTCGGCTGTTTACTCCCGGCCCGGCCCTTGAGGGCAACTGGAGCGACCTCAAAGAACCCTACAGCTTTTTTCTCGACAAAACCAATCTGGGCTCCCTGGGTATCAGCCAGATCGGCGACAGCGCCACCATTGGCTCACTTCCCGCCAAACTCGTCGGGCTGACCAATCAAACCCAATTCATCGCCTCTAGCTCCTACCTATTTACCTCCCTCGAAACCACCAACGCCTATGCCATTTCTGGGTTAACCTCAACTACCAACTGTCGGCTAGAGTCGGGCCAGCTTCTCTGCACCAACGTCTATCAGCGCCAACCTTCACCCACCGCTGAACCTCCACGGCCGCTCACCGCCAGCGACACCATTAGCTATGTGCTGGTGCAAGCCCAACCGGGGCAAAATTTAACCGCCCTCAAACAGCGGCTCACCGATGCCCTGCCCGGTACGGCCGCTTATACCAAATCAGAGATGGCCAATCGCACCCGCGACTACTGGCAACGGCGTACAGGGGTAGGGTTCATTCTTGGGCTAGGAGCTGTGGTTGGGGCGATCGTGGGCATGGTGATTGTTGGTCAAATTCTCTATTCTTCGGTCTCTGACCACTTACGAGAATTTGGCACCCTCAAGGCCATGGGGGCCTCCGACTGGGTGCTTTATCGAGTGATTATGGAACAAGCCCTGTGGATGGCGGTCTTAGGATATATGCCGAGCATCGTGCTATGTGTGGGTTTGGGCGCGTGGACCTTCGCCACCCAGGGGATCATGATTTTGATTACGCCGGTTACGGCAACAGGGATTTTTGGCATCACCGTGATCATGTGCATCGGTTCTGCCCTATTTGCCATTCAAAAAGTGACGAAGGTTGACCCCGCTATCGTGTTCAAAGCATAAACCAGCATCAGGATTCGGTGTAGATGATTACTGTGATGATTCCAGGGTTTACATACATTCGATAATGGGAAATATGAAACTACCTATTAAATCAGGATTTAAGACCTTAAACGGTGGATCTACTATCAGGTTGATCGCTGAAGTTGCCCCCTGACACTGCACTCTTGCAGAACTGCTGGGCGGTTTCACCGGCATTCTTGCCGATAGTCACCTGATCAGGCGACTCACCCGGATGAGGTTTTACGTTAGTTTTCGGCTTACTGTTGAATTAATGCCCGCTGTGGACTTTGATTTTTAAGTTTGCCCTGTTTCTCTCTCGCCTTTCCTAAAACATTCGAACGTTAGATTCGGTAGACGAATGACTGCTCAAATCGACATAAACAAGTTTTCAAGACGATTGAATCAGAGCGCATCACCAAGACTGGGGCTAGCTGTGCCGTCAAATGGGGCGATCGCAGCTCAGGGTGTCGAGATGGTTTACCACACGGGCAACCAGACCTATCAAGCGTTGACCAACATCGACCTCATGATCAATCGCGGCGATGTCCATCTGCTGATGGGCCCCTCGGGTTCAGGCAAAACCACCCTGCTGTCTATCCTCGCGGGCATCTTGACCCCTACAGCAGGTAAGGTGCATCTGCTGGGGCAAGAAATCACCGGCATGTCGCGATCGCGCCTGAGCCACTTTCGCCTCCACAATATCGGGTTTATCTTCCAGGGCTTCAACCTCTTCCCCGCGTTAACGGCCGCTGAAAATGTGGCGCTGGGGCTGACGGTCAAAGGCGTCGGCGAGCGGGCCGCCCGCCTAGAAGCGATGGAAATGCTGGATCATGTAGGGCTTGCCAATCAAGCCGGTCGCTTGCCCAAGGAACTTACAGGCGGGCAAAAACAACGGGTGGCGATCGCCCGGGCCTTAGCCGGCAAGCCGCCGCTAATCATGGCCGACGAACCCACAGCCGCCCTCGATTCCCACAGCGGCCACGCGGTAATCGAGCTGCTGTGTAAATTAGCCAAAGACAATGGGCACACCGTTCTCATGGTCACCCACGACCCGCGCATCATCGACGTTGCCGATCGCGTCACCTACCTTGAAGACGGCATGCTCAAAGGGGACACCCGCCTGTAGCGGCCAAAACGCCTCGCGCCCACTCGCACCTAAATGTGTGTATTGAGGTGCTGAGCTGCGCATTGAGTAATGAACACCTCGTGCCCGAATGTGTGCGTTGGGTAATGATTGAATGCACCTGTTAGGTATTATATAAAGGCACCCAGGGAGGAATTATCTTTACAGATCATTCCCCCATGTGACCGGTGGCAGCCTGTCGCAACTTCACCAATGCCGCTAAACAGTCTATGCTCTAGACTTTCTGCAACTAGACTTGCTGCAAAGTGAACTTGTGGGTCGCTCCGAGGGTTCTTTAGTAATCGAATTTCTACACGATGGGAACTTATACTTACGACAGCGAATTCTTCGATTACATTGAGATTGGCTCACGCCGCTCAGCCAAGCTAGTGATTCGATTGCTCTTGGATAAGCTGTCGGTTTCTAGCGTGCTCGATGTGGGCTGCGGCCGCGGAGTGTGGCTAGACGAATGGCTGAATCAAGGGATTTCTGACGTAACTGGGGTAGATGGCAGCTACATAGAAGTCGATAAATTGGTCATCCCTGCGGGCAACTTTTACGCAGCCAATCTGGCCGAAACTTTAGATTTAGGTCGAAAGTTTGATCTGGTGCAAAGCTTGGAAGTGGCAGAGCATATTCCAGAACAGTATGCCGACACCTTTGTTAAAAACCTGATCGCCCACGGCGATATTGTTGTTTTTTCCGCAGCGCCACCGGGGCAAGGCGGCGAGTTTCACGTCAACGAACGAGAATACAGCTACTGGCGTGACAAGTTCGCCCAGCATGGATATCAGCTGATCGATTTTCTGCGCCCCCAGGTGTTAAAACAGTCGGAAATCGAGCCGTGGTATCGCTATAACACGATGCTTTTTGTGCGCGATAGTGTGGTCGCAGATTTGCCTGCTGATTTGCAGGCCTTTATGGTTGCGCTATCGAAGCCTGTGAAGGACTATGCGCCGACAAGCTGGAAGATTCGACGACAAATCCTCAGCCGTCTGCCCAATAGCGTGGTTTCTTGGATTGCCATTGTTAAGCACTCGATTGTTTTAACCCTCTATCGTTTGCAGAAAATGTTCGCTGCTCGCAAACAATAGGTGGATAGATAAAAGGCAAAACCCTAAAAAGCGAAGGGCTAAAAACAAAAATCAAATCAAAATCAAATCAAAAGAGGGGAAGGCGATCGCCTTCCCCTCTCTGTTTTTCTTAGGACTTTACTGACGCTTTTGCCCAATCCTCAAGCCTGAGAATTGTGTCGTGGGCGATCGCCTACACGAGCTGAGCAGCATGGTAAGGGCTGGTGAGTTTTTGGAGCTGGTTGACGAGCAGGCTGAGGAATAACCCCACATCGGTGACCACACCAATCGACTCCACCGAACCGCGATCGCTGAGCTTGGTAACCACGGCTGGGTTAATGTCAACGCAGACCATCTTGACCCCCGCCGGCACCATATTGCCCGTGCCGATCGAGTGCAGCATCGAAGACAGCATCAAAATCATGTCAGCCCCTTTGATCTGGCGGGCATAGTCAGCTTGGGCCTCGATCAGGTTCATCTTGGTGTCGGGCAGCGGCCCGTCATCACGAATCGAGCCGGCCAGCGAGAACGGTACGCCTTTTTTGACACATTCGTAGAAAATGCCGCTGGTCAACACCCCTTGCTCTACCGCATCGGCAATACTGCCGCAGCGACAGATGGTGTTGATCGCTTTGAGGTGGTGGCGATGCCCACCGCGCACCGAAATACCACGCTTCATGTCCATGCCGAGAGAGGTGCCCATCAGCGATTGCTCAATGTCGTGAACGGCGATCGCATTCCCGCCCAGCAGCGCCTGCACATAGCCTTCCCGGATCAGGTGCGCCAAATGTTCGACGCCTCCGGTATGCACCACCACGGGCCCGGCCACCACGGCTACCTTGCCGCCCTGATCACGGATGCGGCGCAGATCCCAGGCGATCTGTTCGACCACCAGTTCCACCCGACGTTCGCTAGAAACGCCCGATCCCATGAAGCTAAACTCTTGACTGCTGCGCTGCTCGCGGGCCTCTGGTTTGCGAATGGTGCGAATCCCTTCGACCCCAACCACAACCTTGTCGCCGGTCTTGAGGTCGCGTAGCAGCTTGCATTCAGCGATCGGCCCGTTGGGCGCATCGGTAACGACGATCGCGCCATCCATCCGCTGGTTTTGCACCCGCACCCACTCGCAGTAGACCCGCACCTCGGTGGGATAAATCGTGGTCACATAGAAATCTTCTGGAGCCACACCGTCTTTGGTGACGACTTCTAACGGGTTGTCACAGACTTCTTGGGGCAGGGCCAGCGCTCCCACATCGATCAGTTGCGACATGATTTTTTCCATCACGTCATGGGAGGGAGCCGTCACCTTAATTTCCGCAAAGGAGGTGCTTTGGCGCTTTTCCCCCAGGCGGAAGCTAAGGATTTGGAAGCTGCCGCCACCTTCGATTACCACATCCAGCGCTTTGTTCATCACGCCCGAGTCGATCAGGTGCCCTTCAAGCTGAATGGTGCGGCTTTCAACGGCGGCGATCGCATGGTGGGCTGGCTCTAGCGGCTCTGTCACGCGCAGCGTGAGGCACTTGGCCGCCCCACCCGCCTTCATAAACTCGCTCAGCGGCGTTTGCACCACGTTAAACCCAACAGCCGTCAAGCGCTGTTGAAGCTCATCGCTGGTTTGGTTCATGATCACCGTTTGCCCAACGTTGACCGCATTGCAGGCAAAGTTAACGGCATCGCGTTCATCAATGGCAATGCGCTTGTTGGCGGGTACGCGCATCTCGATCAAACGGTTGGAATAGGCATCAAATGCGGGCGGATAGTAGAGCAAATAGCCGCCGCTGAGGGGGCAAAAACAGGTATCCAGATGGTAGAAGCGTTCATCCATCAACCGCAGCGACAGCACTTCAATATCTAGCCACTTGGCCAGATAGGGGTGGGAATCAAGCTCAGAACGGAAGCCATAGCCCGCCCACAGCCAGCGCCCTTCGCGATCGAGCAAGGCATCACCAGCCCCTTCAAAGGGCAGATCCTTGGGTAGCTCAAACACTGTATAGCCCTGCTGCTCAAACCAGGCTTTGAAGAAGGGTTCTTCACCCTGACGCTCTTTGTGATAAAAGCGGCTGAGCACCACATTATTGCCCAGTACTAACCCTGCGTTGGCCGTAAACACCATGTCGGGCACGCCCCGCTCGGGTGTAACTAAGTCCACAATGGCGTAGTCTTTGATGATATGAAACAGTTTTTCCCATTGCTCAACAGCGCGATCGCGCGATGAACGGTGAACATTTCCCTCCATCCAAGGATTAATCACATAATCCACGTCATAGTGGTCTGGAGCGCACATGAGAAAACGAATTGAGGCAGCCATAATGAACCTTTAGCGTAAATAAATTGAGGCAGCGAACGTAGTCAAACGGCAAATTAAACGGCAAGTCAAACGGCAAAATTCTGTCGGACGCGATCGCCAAGTCGCCTGTCCAAACCGCGATTCCTCAGCGATAAGCCAAGCCTCCATTTTATTACGCCCAAGGGTCTTGTTTCCGTGCTTTGCGTGTCAGGATTTGGCGACAACAAATCACCCTACAGTTTTCTGGCTGTGCCGGGGCAAGAGCACCTACGCTAGGGCAGACAGCAGTCAGGCGTGTCAAGATTCCTGGTAGCCTGAGATCAGGTCTTGAGGAACGCGTGAAATGACCACTTGGCAAGCTGATTTTTATCGACGTCCGCTGAACGATGAGACCGGCAGTGTACTTTGGGAACTTGTGGTCTGTGATGCGACGGGTGCAGCGAGCCGCTATTCGTTTTGCCCCCAGTCTGCTGCCGACTCGGTTTGGCTGGGGCACCAACTCCAGCAGATGGCCAACCCACTGGGGGGCTTGCCGAAACGTATTCAAGTCTTTCGTCCCCAGTCGGTGAGCTTGCTGACCGCGGCCTGCCAGCCGTTGGGCGTTATTGTTGAGCCAACCCGCCACACCCCTGCGCTCAAGCGACTGTTGCGGCAGCGGGCC
>DATNOW010000246.1:0-4296 GCA_036703515.1 Chroococcidiopsis sp. | reverse complement strand
CAACCCAGACGCATTTCTGGTGCCTATGGCGGTGTGGAACCACGCTCATCCATCTCGAACTGAGTTGTGAAACGCATCTGCGGCGAAGATACTTAGGGGGTAGCCCCTTGGAAAAATAGCTCGGTGCCAGGATTACATTAAGCAACATACTTCCCCCCGATATCCATCACAAGATATCGGGGGGGGTTGTTTTATAGATAGAAATAAAAGGTTCATTCGGTATTCAAGATTCCGTTGATTGTGTGCTTTTAATCTTGATGCGAGATGGCCACAATACAGTACGCAGTGGAGGCTTTTGACTATGATCAGGATGATTTACCCGAATGTACGACACTATGTTGTTTGATCCTAGTCTGCCTACGTTACGACTGCGCTCTGCTGAGACGCCGGTTGATTTCAACCTTTTGCCCCGTATGGTCAGCCCCATTGGTGTGTATGCGTTGCGAGGTTTGGCGGTATTTGAGGAAACTCTGCTGGCGCTTGACTCAGTTCGAGGCTATGTAGTGCAGATTAATCCTTTGAATGATGATGTGGCTGTGCTAAATCCGCATCATGTCAATGAGTTTATTGATGCAACGGGTATTGCTCTGAGCGACGAGAAGCTGTGGTTTTGCCGAGATCAAAGCGTGTATTGGTGTACGCTGAGTGACTTTAGCCCTAAGCTTTTTGTGAAGCTGCCTTATCCTGTTGACGGGGTGGCAGTGTGGCGTTCTACGGTTTATGTGACGTGTCAAAAGTCTGGCTATATTCAAATTTTTGATGCGGATACGGCACGATTGATTACGCGGTTTGCTTTACCTGGTGTGGGGGAGCAAAATCTGACGGTGCGTGATGAGGAGCTGTGGTTGTGCGATCGCATTGAACAAATGGTGTATTGCATGGATCGCGCGACGGGAGAACTACGGTTTAGTATTTTGACTCCGTTTGTGTGTCCAACGGGCCTGGCGTTTTATCGCGATTCCCAGTCTGGCAAGGATGTGCTTTATGTTTCCTATGCTCAGGAGGAGGCGTATATCCGAGATGATCCGAATTCTGAGCCCCCGCTGCAGGTTGCGTATCGCGATCGCACCTTTATTCATCCGCTCCATTTTCGCTATGAGCCAGCGCAGCATTACACGTTGTCGAATGGATATCTCATTGAGATGTCCTATGTTGAAGAGATTTTGCCGCTGGAAGAGATTGAAATTGAGCATTTGGAATGGCGGATTGCCCTGCCTGCTGACACGCCACGCCAAAAGGTGTTGAGTGTGGAGCCGATTGGATTGCCTTTTGTGGAAGAAGTGCAGGATGGTCAGCGTGTTGCCGTTTTTAAATTTGATAAGTTGATGCCTCATGAAGGGCGCTTGTTTGGCTGGAAAGCGCTCATGGAAATGCGGGGGATCAAATATTGGTTTGAACCGCACCATATGGACCGATTGCCGCCGCTGTCGGTTGAGTTTCAAAATCTTTATTTGATTGACGATGATGAGCTAGCGATGGACACGCCTACGATTAAGGAGGCGGCCAAGGTGGCGATTGGTACGGAAACCAATCTGCTGCGTAAGATTTTGAAGATTCGCAATTACGTTTACGATCGCCTTTCCTATGCTTTGACTACGAGCATTGACGCGCCAGATGTGGTTTTAGAGAGGGGGACGGGTTCCTGTGGTGAATATGTGGGGCTCTTGCTGGCTTTAGCGCGCTTGAATGGGATTGCCTGTCGCACGGTGGGGCGCTATAAATGTCCTCCGTTTGGCGATCGCCAAGGTGTGC
This sequence comes from Chroococcidiopsis sp., assembly GCA_036703515.1. GTDB lineage: Bacteria > Cyanobacteriota > Cyanobacteriia > Elainellales > Elainellaceae > DATNOW01. The sequence continues at coordinate 2,544 of DATNOW010000246.1, read as the reverse complement.
CGCTGGAACCCGACTTTAACCATGTTTGGATCGAGTTTTATGTGCCTGGTTTTGGCTGGCTGCCGATGGAATCTAATGTGGATGACATTGTTGACGGTGGGCCGTACCCGACCCGATTTTTTATGGGTTTACCGTGGTGGCATGCTGAAATGGCAAAGGGGATTCCGTTTGAAACCCTGCGTTCTCAGGATGGCTCGATTGATGTCTCCATTGGTGAATTGGCGATCAATCATGTCCGGTTCAAAATTTTGGCAGAACTGCCGCCGCTGGAGTAACCCTTAGCTGAACGCTGAAATATCTGTGGAGGTAGACCGATGACTGATGCGGAGGTGTTTGTGAGTACGGATATCGAGGCTGACGGCCCGATTCCTGGAGTGTACTCGATGCTGAGTTTTGCATCGGCAGCCTACTGGCCAGATAAGACGCTGATTGATACGTTTTCTGCGAATTTGGAAACGCTGCCTGAGGCTACTAGTCATCCTAAGACGATGACTTGGTGGCAAACCCAGCCAGAAGCCTGGGCGCTATGTCGTCAGCAGTTGCAGCCCCCTGAGGTGGCGATGCAGCGCTATAGCGCCTGGCTTAAGTCATTGCCTGGAAAGCCCGTATTTGTTGCTTATCCGGCCGCTTTTGATTTTATGTTCGTGCATTGGTACTTGATGCGCTTTACGGGGGAGGATCCGTTTTCCCACTCGGCGTTGGACATCAAGACCTATGCGATGGCAATGCTGAAAAAGCCTTATCGCAAAACCACGAAGGACAATATGCCGCCGCATTGGTTTGATGACTTGCCCCATACCCATGTGGCGCTCGATGATGCGATCGCGGCTGGCGCTTTATTTTGCAATATGCTGGCCGAAAACCGAGGCGATGGCTAAAAGGTTTAGTCTTCGATTTGCTTAGCGACTACTTCGACAGCATCCACATCGACGGTGCCTGGGGGTGTCAAGCGGAGAAATTTTCCCTTCTCGACTTTAAGTGACTCGCCGCAGCTAGGGCATCGTAGCTGCATGCCATTGATTCCGGTGGACGGATAGGTGCACACCGGGCACTCTGCCTCAACCAAATTGCGAGAGAGCCACCACTGTAGACCAAAGAAGGCAATCACTGGCGTGATGATGATTAGACCAATCAGAACTAAGACTGATTTCACCAGCCAGCCGAGGCCAATGGTTCCCAGTAGCCAAATTGCGCCGAACAGGATGAGCCATACGCTCATGCCTGATAAGTTGATCTGTAGGTTTCTAAAGTTATTTTGATTCACCATATGCTCCTGTGACGCAAACCGCTGCTTTTGCAAAGACCAAAATTAGCAGCGATTGAAAAAGCTGAGATCGAAAACGCCGATGGGATCATCCTAACTTTAGACTTTGACCCTTAACAACCGGAGGAAATCCCTAGTTTTACATTATCTCTTAGAACTTTAAATGTGGTAAGAGCAGCGGGTAATTGCCCCTTGGGGAGCAGCGCTGGGGATGGAGGGTTGAGGGCTGGACTTTGGTTATGAGCGCAGGGTTTAGGTTCTGGCTCTAGGCTTGCGGATGGAGCGGCTCATAGAACAGGGCAGCAATGGCTGAGTGAAGCCCATTGCTGCCCTGTTGTGTTGACCATGCGCATCTAATTTTCTTGGGTAATCGATAGCGTGAAGGAGCTGCTGGCGTTGGGGCGATCGCCCACAAATACAGAGTAGCTGCCTTGTTGCCACACGCCGGGGACGTCAATCGCGTTACCTGAGGCTGGAATGCAGATAGGGTTTCCCGGCCCTGTGATTAATAGCGCCATTTGCCCTTGACCTTCAACCCTAAATCGCAGAGACGCGATCGATTCGGTGACGCGCACTACTTGACTAGGGGTACCCGAAAACATAAATCCACGGCAGGAGTTGTTGGGCTGTGATCCCCCTGAAGTACCTTGCACGGTGACGGGCGATCGCAGGGGAGTCTGAACTGGATTGCTGGCAGCAATCGGAGCCGTGATGGCCAATAATGCGAGGGCGGCGGGCACAATAGCCCAATTCATGAGTCGTTTCATTTTTCTAAATCCTCACACATTTCCCAAAGAAATATGTTGTGTTATTTGAATCCTATCGCTCTTCCCGAATGGCTAGAAACAACCTATGCCAGTTCCTAGAGCGGCATGGGGATCGTGCTCTATTTGGGGCGAAATGGGGCGAAAAAATACCCAATCGTTTTGCCAGACGCATAAACGATTGGGGTACGACTCAGGTATCGAGTAAAAATACTGATATCGAGAAAAGGAGTGGGTTGAGTGCTGTTTAGGATTGTTTTAAGCGGCTCCGCAGGGGATCGGCTCTGGGGCAGCTAAAGCAATGATATGGAAACAGGAAAAAGACTCTTCACCCAAAACTTGACTAATGCGATTTCTAATTAGGATGTGTAGATCTTTGGTGGAAATTGAAAAATCATGCTGGACGTAAAGTAACCCGGTGCGGTGCTGATAATCTTTTCCGTAAAACGCAAAAAAGTAAGTGTAGCGGTCTTGGTTTGGAGCGTCTAGAACGAAATCTCTCATTGGATTCTCCTG
>DATNOW010000245.1:0-3234 GCA_036703515.1 Chroococcidiopsis sp. | reverse complement strand
GTCTAACCAACTTAGTCTAGCCAACTTATCCCACTGCTGTCGCCACCGCACGGGGGGCCGCCACAGCTTCCCCAGTCAGGCTAAAGGCCCGCACGTCTGTAATGCGAACGGGCACCCGGGTACCCTTGAGCGCGTCAATGTCGCCATCAAAGAAGGTCAAGCGATTGCCGCGGGTGCGTCCCATCACCTGCGATGGATTTTTGGAATTTTGATCTTCGACCAGCACTTCTTCGACTCGCCCGTGATAGCGCTGCGATCGCTCCATCGCCACCTGCGAGGCCAGATGATTTAACCGCTGCAGGCGATCGCTCTTGACCTCTTCTGAAAGCTGACCGTCCCACACGGCGGCAGGTGTGCCGGGGCGGGGTGAATAGGCAGCCGTGTTGAGCTGGTCAAAGCCAATATCGGCCACTAGCTTCAGCGTATTTTCAAACTGGGCCTCGGTTTCGCCCGGAAAGCCAACAATGGCATCGGCGCTGATCGCGGCATCGGGGCTATAGCGCCGCACCGTGTCGATAATGCGACGATAGCGCTCGTGGGTATAGCCCCGCGCCATTTGCTTGAGCACCTCGTTATCGCCCGACTGGAAGGGGATATGGAAATGTTCGCAGACCTTGGGCAACTCCGCGCAGGCCCGGATTAAGCGCTCGGTGAAATAGCGGGGATGGCTAGTGGCAAAGCGGATGCGCTCGATCCCCGGCACATCGTGGACAAAGTAGAGCAAATCGGTCAGCGTATTCTGGCGGCGGCCGTCGGCGGTAATACCAGGTAGATCGCGCCCGTAGGCGTCAATGTTTTGCCCCAGCAGCGTGATTTCCTTGTAGCCCTGCCGCCCCAATTCTTCGATTTCGGCGCGAATGGCTTCCGGTGGGCGCGACTGCTCGACCCCGCGCACACCCGGCACCACGCAGTAGGTGCAGCGCTCATTGCAACCATAAATGACATTAACCCAGGCTGTCACCGTGCTGTCTCGGCGCGGTTTGGTGATGTCCTCAAAAATATGAACCGGCTCGGTGGCCACCACTTGGCTACCCGCAAACACCTGTTCCAGCAGGTCTTGCAACCGGTTGGCATGCTGCGGCCCCATCACCAAGTCGAGTTCGGGCACACGACGCAGCAGCGCTTCCCCTTCCTGTTGGGCCACGCAGCCAGCAACCACTAGCGTCAAATCGGGCTGTTCATGCTTGCGCTTGGCCTGCCGACCAAGGTAGGAATAGACCTTTTGCTCCGCGTTATCCCGGATGGTGCAGGTGTTGTAGAGGATCAGACTGGCATCATCGGGGGTCTCTGACCACTGAAACCCCATGTCTTCAAGGATGCCAGCCATCCGTTCAGAGTCGGCTTTGTTCATCTGACAGCCGAAGGTGGTGATGTGATAGCGACGGGCGGGGTGGGTCATAGGAAAAACTAGGGACGTAAAACGGGCGCAACTTAGTAGTGAATCGGGTGCTCGAAACCAGCGCATCAACTAGCACAGGCAAGTACAGAAACAGGAAGCGGTTCTAGGGGAGGCTTGCGCCAACGCCTAGGTGTAATTCCCATCTTGCGATCGCCATCTATGGATTCGTCTATAGATTATAGATTCCCAACTGACTGAATAACACCGGGATGCCCCATCTCTGCCTGCGGAGTAGAGCCGGAGCCGGAAATCGGGGCCAATCAAGCCCCTTCGAAGGCAACCACAGAAACTACGGAGGGGGCGATCGCTTCTTAATCGGAAATTTACTGGATTTCACGTAAATGCCAGGGCAACTTTACACAGCCTCCGGGTTCTCACCGTATCATTAATTACATAGGAACCTGAATTTAGCGCTTGTCAGCTCAGCTCAAGGCTCCCCAGGGGGTAATCTACTACAGCATTCTCCGTAAATTGCCTGAAAAGCAGGCGATTTTCAGTGATTTCACCGCAAGCCCATACCCGACGATTTTCAGCAGAGACCTTCAGCGGTGTGAACTAAACGCAAGCATAGTGCGTGATTGACAGGTGTGTATCTATAAACGACCAATTCAGTATTCTGCCTCCTAAGCCCAGTCGGGGACATAGTCAGGGACGTAGTCAGGGACGTGGTCAGGGACGAAAGGCGCAATATTCACTGCTTGGCAGCGACTGCGCTAATCCATAAGCTAATCCACATCATCAAATTTTTCGCGAACAGATCCAGTAACGCAGATATGGATCTACTCCCTCGGTGCCGCCGTAAAATCCTCAGAATGCTCTGAATGGGGTGTCGCTTTGAGTCCGCGACTCCGGAGAAATTCTGCACACTTTATAGAACTTGGACTGTGGACATGAAAAACTTCCCATCCCTACATTCCTTACACCTTGTTGCCGCAAGTTTCCTCAGTGCCTCTTGCCTCGTTTTAGGGCATAGCAACCCGGCGATCGCTGCCGTCTTTTATGAAGCCGATAAGGGAGAAGCGGGTGGAACGCCAATCAATGCCATGAAGGTCAATACTCAGGCTGCGGGCACCACGCTTGATCAGATTAATGGCACTCTCGGCAATGACGTCGACCTATACGAAATTTATTTAACGGGTGAAAATTTTGTCGCCAGGGTCGGCGGCAATACGCAATATCCCGATACCCAATTATTTTTATTCAAAAAAACAGTGGATAGTGCGGGCAGAGCGCGCGCTATTGGGTTTTATGCCAACGACAACGACCCGACTGTGAGCGCGTCTAGCTCCGGTGCGCTGCGATCGCGTCTTGCCGTGACCCAAGGCACAACCGGCTTTACCGCTGGCATCTATTACCTAGCGATCTCAGGCTACAATCTTGACCCCGTTACAGGAACCGGGCAGTATATTTTTCCCGATACGCGGCGGGCTGTTGTTGGCGCACAGACCTCTTCCCCCTTGGTCTCTTGGGATAGAAATGATGCCTATACCCCCGTGTCTGTGGCGAAGTCCTACTCAATTTTGTTTCAAGGCGCGCAGTTCCTAACGGTTAATTCCAGTTCTCCCTTAGGTTTGTTGGCCCCCTTGGCTCCCCCCACTCCTTCGCCCACCAATTCTCCTCAGCCATCGCCGTCGCCGAGCGCGCCTCAGCCATCGCCATCACCGAGCACGCCTCAGCCCTCACCTTCACCAAACACGCCTCAGCCATCGCCATCACCGAGCAGCACACCGGAACCGTCGCCATCACCCAGCACCACGCCGGAACCATCGCCGTCACCGAGCAGCACACCGGAACCGTCACCATCACCCAGCAGCACACCGGAACCGTCGCCATCA
>DATNOW010000244.1:0-4237 GCA_036703515.1 Chroococcidiopsis sp. | reverse complement strand
CTTGTAAACATGGCTAAATCCAACAAGTCTGAAGGTGTGCCGAAGGCAATGGAAGAGCGGTTCAACAGCATTGTTGCCCTCACGGATAGATTTGCGTGGCAGCATCTCAATGAGGAGTATGCCCAACTAATTCGTCAGGCTGCTGCTGCCCTCTGCCGTAAGCGGCCTTCTCCACTGGAAAAGGGGCAGGTGAAAACCTGGGCCTGTGGCATCACCCATGCAGTTGGGATGGTCAATTTTCTGTTTGACAGTTCTCAAACGCCCCATGTCAGCGCCAATCAAATCTATCAGTGGTTTGGTATAGCGGCCAGCACGGGGCAGGCAAAATCGAAGCTGGTGCGGGATACTCTGAAGATGCGGCAGCTTGACGCCACATGGTGTTTGCCCAGTCGGATGGATGATAACCCCCTAATCTGGATGCTGTCGGTGAATGGGCTTTTGATGGATATCCGGCAGGCACCTTTGGGGGCGCAGGTGGAAGCCTTTCGCAAGGGGCTAATTCCCTATATTCCGGGGCGCAGGGAAGAGAGTGAGGCGATCGCCTCACTGCTGCAAAGAATCTCAATCCATAACGCGCCCGCAGCGCGTCCAACTTCCAAAACCAAACCGGCTGGGGCAACTAGGGCGACTGGAACTGACAGAGCTACGGAGGCTACTGATCCACCCATGCGCACCCGCCAGGCTCCTTCGCCAGAGGCGCTCCAAGCTCTGTATGTGTTGGATGTGGCGCTGATTAGTGGCCCTGTCACCGATAAGTTTCTGAAGAAAAATCCTCAGGTCAGCCGAGTCATCGAAATCCGGGGCGATCAGACCCTAGCCGATCTGCATCACATCATCTTTAAGGCGTTTGGTCGAGAAGAGGAGCATATGTATGAGTTTCAGCTAAAAGGAAAGGGCCCCCACGATCCGGATGCCGAGCGCTATGGGTTATCCTTGGCGATGCAGGACGATTTTGGCAGCCCGCTGGCCGGGAACGTTGCTAAAACGGCAATTGGGGCGTTGGATTTGGCTGTCGATGAGCTATTTGGCTACTGGTTTGATTTTGGCGATGATTGGTGGCATCAGGTGCAGGTGATGGCGATCGCGGCTCCACAACCCAAGGTCAAATATCCCCGCATCACCCAAAAAGTTGGGGCTAACCCACCGCAGTATGCTGATTTTTAGGCTCAACAATCCGTGAATAAACGTGAATAAAGCAGGCAGGCTGTTTTCGGTCATTCAAGTGTTTGGGTTGATTGCGTTGCGTTCTCTGCGGACGCTCAGTTGGCAGATTGCAGCGAAGAAGACGATTTACGTTAAGTCTTGGTTTGGGGCGCTGGGCAATAATATTATCCAACTGGCGCAAGCTGAGTTTTTGGTAGAAAAGACGCAGGCTGTGGTCTACACGCCGCCTCATTCATTTTTGCGGGTGGGCGATCGCTATCTCCTGCATGACATCCAACTCAGCCCACCACCAGAACTGCTCTATTTAACATCAGAGCTGTTTTTGGCCGATTTGCAGGCTCGTGATTTGCAAGGCCGTGATCCGCTATCTAAGCTAGACGGTAGCGCGCTGCTGCGCAGCTTTTTTTATCGGTATGATGTGCAGCCTTTGGCGCTAAAGCTACCTGACTATCGGCGGATTTTGCAATCCAAAATTTTGCCGCTCATTCCCTACGAACCGGATACTGCAATTACCGATGAAACGCTGGTGATTCACATCCGCTCGGGCGATATCTTTCAAGACAAATATCCGCATCTGGCCTATGTGCAGCCGCCGCTGAGTTTCTATCTCAACATCATTCAAAAATATAACTATCAGGATGTGGTGGTTGTAACGCAGGCAGATTTGCAAAATCCTTGCGTTGAGCAGCTACAGCGCCAACTGCCTGGGGTGAGGGTGCAAGCGTCATCGCTGGCGGCCGATATTGGCACTATTTTGCAGGCGCGGCATTTGGTGGTGGGGCTGAGTACGTTTTCGGTAGCGCTGGGCTTTTGTTCGTCGCAGATTCGGCAGATGTATGTGCCGGTGTTTGATGTGAAGCAGGGCTACTGGCGGGTTAACTTTTGGTCGGATCTGCTGCGGTTGACGGTGCAAGACGGCCGGGCGATCGCCACTGACACGCTAGATTTCACAATTCATCGCATCGCGATTCCCAATTACACCGAGGTGGGCAGTTGGAAAAATACGCCCAAACAGAGGCTGTTGATGATTGAGCATTCGCTGGATGGGGTTAGGGGATGAGGGTGGGTTCGACCCAGGAGCGGGGGGTTTGGGTGAAGCGATCGCCGAGGGTTTGGCTGTCTGGATCGGTTTTGTCTCGGAAGCACTGGAGGACTTGCTCAACGATTTGCAATGAGCGGTTTGTGTTGTTGAGCCATGTACTTTGGCTGTGGACGCGGTGGATATATTTAGCGTCGCGGAGGACGGTGAGGGAGTTGCCAGCGGCGAGCCATAGGTAGTTGGCAAAGATGACGTCGGCGAGGACATCATACGTCCAGTAGGGTTTGACGCATTGCAAAAAGGTGTGGCGGGGCAGCAGGTAGTTGCCATCGTTAAAAAATGGGCGGTTGATGGTGCGGCGTTGGGCCATGGTGGCGGCGGTGTCAAAGTCGATCACTTTGCCGCCGAGGTCTTTTCTAAAGTCGAAGCTGGGGGCGGCATAGCCAGGGCAATAGATGTGGTTGTCGTGCCATGCTTCGAGGCTAAAGATGGCGTTGAGGTAGTCGGGCAGAAGGGTATTGTCGTAGTCGAGCACGATCACCCAGTCTGAGCTACATAGCTCGATGGCTTGAATTTTGTTGGCGAAGGCTCCCCAGTTGGTCTCTCGGCGGAATAGTTTAACTTTTTGGCGGAAGGGTCTAAGTTTTTTGGCGAGGGCTTTAAAGGCGGCGGGATGACTGCCGTCGTCGAGGATGACGATTTCGGCGATGCGCGGATCGTTGAGGATGTGGAATAGGGCAACGTGGGCGAGTTTGGCGTTGTTGAAAAAGGGGATGGCGACGGAAATGGTGCGTGTGGCAGCGGTGGGCATGACGACGGGGCAGGTCAGCCTCAGCCGCAGGTAGCTGTCGCGTAATCGGTTTTTGAGCGGTCTACCGTAGGAATATTTGAGCTGTTGGATGGTTTTTTTGAGCATTGGTGGGGGAGTGGGAGAGTGGAAGGGTGAAGGGGAAAGAGGGAAGAAGGAAAAAGAAAAAAGGAAGAAGGGAAAAGAGGGAAGAAGGAAAAAGAAAAAGGGAAGAAGGGAGGGGGTTAGGGGGAGAGGCGATCGCGAATGGCTTGGATGGTGGTGGCGAGCAGGGTGGCGGCTTGGTGGATGTCGGTGTCGGTGGTAAATTTGCCGAGGCCAATGCGGAGGGCGCTGTCGATGCGATCGCTGGGTAGGGCGATCGCCTGCAAGACGTGGGAGGGGGCTTCGATGCCGGAGGTGCAGGCGGAACCGGTGGAGATCGCAAGCTGGTGGCGGAGGCGGGCGATGACGGCGCTGTTGGGGATGCCGGGGATGGAGATATGCAGGTTTCCGGCGAGGCGATGGTCGAGATCGCCGTTGATGATGAGGCCGGGGATGGTGGCAAGTAGGCGGGTCTGGAGCTGATCGCGTTTGGTGGCGATCGCCTGTTCATCGATTTCCATCTCTAGCGATCGCAGCCGACAGGCTTCACCGAGGCCGACGATGCCGGGGACGTTGAGGGTGCCGGGGCGCAGGCCGCGCTGGTGGCCGCCACCAAATATCAGCGGCTCTAAGTGATGGCCTCTACGAACGGCGAGTGCCCCAACACCCTTGGGGCCGTAAACCTTGTGGGCAGAGATGGCCAGGTAGGTGATGCCCCATTCTGCAAACTGGATGGGGATTTTGCCGACGGCCTGGGAGCCGTCGCAAAGGAAGGGGATGCCATGGCGCTGGGCGATCTGCCCAATTTTCTGAATTGGGTAAATGGTGCCAATTTCGTTGTTGGCGGCCATGACGCAGAGCAAAGACAGTCCCTCGGCGCAGACTTTTTCCAAATGTTCCAAGTCAAGTCTGCCTTTGGAATCTACTTGGAGATCAACCAATTCAGCCCAACCGCGCTTTTCTAAAGCGCGGCAGGTGTCGAGGACGGCTTTGTGTTCGAGGGGCATTAGGCCAATGCGATGCTTACCCTCACCCCCGGCCCCTCTCCCTGTGGAGAGGGGAGTTTTACCCTCACCCCCGGCCCCTCTCCCTGTGGAGAGGGGAGTTTGCAGGAGGCCTTGGATGGCGAGGTTGATGCTTTC
>DATNOW010000243.1:0-2537 GCA_036703515.1 Chroococcidiopsis sp. | reverse complement strand
GATGCGTTGGCGGTGACGATCGGCAATGTCCATGGGGAATACAAGAGTCCGCCCCGCCTGGACTTCGATCGCCTCACAAAAATTCGCAATTTGCTGGAAATTCCCCTGGTGTTACATGGGGCATCGGGCTTGCCAGCAGAGATGATCAGCCGCTCGATTCAACTGGGCGTATGTAAATTCAACGTTAATACGGAAGTGCGTCAAGCCTACTTGCAATCCCTCAAGGATGAAGTGTGCGGCAAGAGTCCTAGCGATTTGCTCGATATTGCAGGAGAGGCGATCGCGGCCATGGAATCGGTAATTGCAGAAAAACTGGAACTATTTGGCTCCGTGGGCAAAGCCCATTTGCACGAAACCCCCTATGCCGCAACGTTAGCCCATCTGAGTCGTTATTAAGTCGGTAGAGCTGATCTATAAACGCAGATTTGATTCCCCTAAATCCTAAACCCGCTGCCAGATCTTAATCGCGCCATCCCAGCCGCCGCTGACCAGGGTCTGACCATTCTCCTGCGGAGACGTTGCACGAACAGGGGCAAAGACCACCGACCACACCCAGCCGCTATGGCCCGTCAGGGTATCCACCAAGGTGCCCGAAGGCATGTGCCAGATTTTGATGGTTTCGTCGCTGCTGGCGCTGGCCAACAGTTGACCGTCGGGGCTAAAGGCGATCGCATTAACGGCATGGGTATGCCCGGTCAGCGTGCGCAGGGGCTCACCCGTTTCTAGATTCCACAGGCGAATGGTGTGATCGCTGCTGGCGCTAGCCAAAAGCCGCACCACCGGGCTAATAGCCACGCCCATGACTTCGCCATTGTGCCCTTCTAAGACTTGATAACGCTGGCGACTTTGCACATTCCACAGCCCGATCGTGCCGTCATAGCAGCCGCTGACCAAGGTGCGGCCGCTGGGGGTAATGGCCAACGACAGCACCCAATGGCTGTGCCCTTCTAAACTGCGCTGCCGATGCTGGGCCAGGTTCCAGAGGCGAATGGTGTTGTCTTGGGCTCCGCTGATCACCGTTTGGCTGTCGCTGCTAAATACCAGCGATCGCACCCAGTCGCTATGCCCAGAGAGGGTGGCGATTTCCTTGCCCGTATGGGGATGCCAGAGACGAATAGTTTTGTCGTTGCTGCCGCTGGCTAGCAGTTGACCGTCGGGGCTAATGGCGATCGCCCGAATCCAGCCGGTGTGGCCGGTGAGGGTGTGCAGGCAGGTGCCGGTGGACAGTGACCATAGCTTGACCGTGCGATCGCCGCTGCCGCTGGCCAGGCATTGCCCGTCGGGGGTGATGGCGACCGATCGCACCCAAGACTCATGCCCACGCAGCGTAGCGGTGCAGCGCCAGCCAGGAGCAGAAGACGAGGATTGCAGGTGAGGCTCGTTGGCGTAAGTCATCTGGTGCATGGGCGGAGGGCTCCCTCAACTGTGCTAACCGAACCGTAGACAAGATCTGCTATGCAACACACCGATATGCAACACACCGATCTCAATATATCTACACAGATACATCACGCGATCGCGGCTCTATTCCGTACTATCGGGTGATGTCAGATCGGATTAATTAGGCTTGCTGGAGCTGGCGGGGGATCGATCACGCCAATCAAAGCAAGGTCAGCCTTAGCTTAGTTAGCCCATTCATCAGCCTAAAAATTTCAACACCCACAACAAACCCAGACCGGCTTGATCAATTACAGCCCCCTCCGTATGTATTCCACGATTCAATGTATTGCAAATCACATTGCAATCTTTGTGTAAAAAAGCCAAATTCCTGGATTTCTGGCGGAATCTCAGTGATACTATGCAGGTCGGGAAGCGAATTCCATTAAGTCGCGGTTAAGACTAAGTAAATTTTCGGATCTTAACCCCTGGCTTTCGCGTGCGCTTTTTTAGCTTTGGCCCCGCACGAGGGCTTTGCACTTGGCGATCGCCCTGTAATCCACTAGATTTTCTGACTTGACTAGGAGTTTTTTATGCCGCTCAACGCTGGCGATATCGCTTTCGTCGGTTTCAATGCAGATGCCAACGACGATTTTGCATTTGTAGCCCTCACTGACATTGCAGTGGGTGAAACCATTACGTTTACAGACAATGAGTGGGATGGATCGGCCTTCAACACGGGTGAAGGCGGGTTTACGTGGACGGCTAGCGCTTTAGTCCCGGCGGGGACGATCGTTGTTTTTAACAACACCTCGTCTGCGGCCGGCAAAACGGTCAGCACCGGCACCCTTTCTACGGGGGCGATCGCCCTCGGCAACAGTGATGAATCGATCTACGCTTACCAGGGAGCAATTGGCGCGCCGACATTCCTGTCCGCAGTGTCTAACAACGCTTTTGGCACCACCGCCGCTGGTTCGTTGACCAACACGGGGTTAACGGCAGGCGTGAACGCGATTGGATTACCCGGCAACATTGATGTGGCGGTGTATAACGGCGATCGCACCGAGCTAGCGAGTTTTGCCGACTATCGCACTGCGATTAACAACCCGGCCAACTGGCTGACCGATGACGGCACGGGCGACCAGAGCGCTAACGGCATC
>DATNOW010000242.1:0-4870 GCA_036703515.1 Chroococcidiopsis sp. | reverse complement strand
CTGCTAGTGGGTTCTCCCAGAGTCGTCAAGCGTACGATTCAGACCTTGCATATTCAGGGTTATGCAGAGGCTAACTTTTGGTCTAAACCCGTCGCCGCCCATGAACTGGGTGAGCCAGGAGAGGTCGTGAGCGTGTTGCTGCGTTACGTTGCAATGGAATAGCGGGAGAATGCATGGGGGGCGATCGCATTCCTCAATTCACTCCAAAAAAATGCCTGCTGGTAACAACCAACAGGCCAAATCAATTATTACAGCCGTTACTACTTATAAATTTCTGACATACTGAGCTCTTACGCTGTCGCTCACTCCGCCGAGACCGCCTGGGGGCGAGCGCTAGGCACCTCAATTTGGGTCATATCGACCTGATTCACTATCGGCGTAAAGCCCAGCCACTGCTTCGAGATCGCAATAAACGGAGCCGGGTTGCCGCTGACATAAAACTGAGTTGGCAGTGACGCATAGGGATTGCGCAGACCCAGCAGATCCAGCTCTTGTACCGCTGCCGCCACCACATGCACCGCCGGGTCTACCCGATTGATCGTCGGGGGCAAAATCGTATTGAGGACGGGTTCGAGGTGGGGGTAGTGGGTGCAGCCATAGACCAGGGTATCGATTTGCTGTTCGAGCAAAGGGGCCAGATACCCTTGGGCGATCGCCCGCGTTTCGGGATCATTGAGGCGACCTTGCTCAATCAGCGGCACAAAATCTGGGCAGCCCACCTGCCAAACCTCGGCCGTGCCATCGATTTCTTGGATCGCTTGGCGATAGGCATTGCTTGCGGCCGTGGCGGGGGTGGCGATCACGCCGATGCGTTTGCCCTGCTGCACCGCCGCCCGCGCCCCCGGCAAAATCACCCCCAAAATCGGGAAGTCATACTCTGCTTGGACTGTTTCTAACACCAACGCCGAACTGGTATTGCACGCCATCACCACCATCTTGACGCCCTGCTGCTGCATCCAGGTGAGGATTTCGCGCCCAAATTGCAAAATCTCCTCAGGCGATCGCGTACCGTAGGGCACCCGCGCCGTATCGCCAAAATACACAATCGATTCATTGGGCAACTGGCGATAGATCTCGCGCAATACCGTTAGCCCACCGACACCGCTATCAAATACGCCAATGCGGGCGCGTTGGGGAGACGATGGTGCAGGCTGAGCCGACTGCGGGTGCTGCGGGATATCAGATGCGGGCTGGGGAGAATCAGGATGGGCGGAATCAGGCTGGGGGGAACTAGAACGGTAGGATTGAACAGATTGACTGAAAGCAGAGTTTTGCATCAAACCACGTTAAAAATCTTAAAGGTTTCTCTGAATATATTGCAGGATACCGCGTGCGATCGCAGTAGCAATTTGACTACGTGAGTTGGGATCAGACATCCGGCGCGCATCTTGGGCACCTGTAACAAACCCTAACTCTAGCAAAACCGCTGGCATCGAAGTGTTACGCAGCACATAGAAATTGGCCTGTCTCACCCCCCGGTCGATCGCCCCCGGCAGTTGCAGCAGGCTGTTGTGCAACACTCGCGCTAGGGGCAGCCCCTGAGCCGAGTGGTAGTAGGTTTCGATACCGTTGACATCGGGACGGCTGAGGCTAATTGAGTTGGCGTGGATGCTAACGAATAGGTCGGCATTGGCCCGTTCGGCAGTCTGCACACGGGGCTCTAGCTCGACGGTGGTTTCGTTTTGACGGGTCAAAACCGCTTGCACCCCCTGCTGTTCTAAGATTTGGGCTACCTGGAGGGCCACCGGCAAAACAATATCTGTTTCGCGCAGACCGCCGATACCAACGGCACCGGGATCAGAGCCGCCATGTCCGGGATCAACCACAATTACCACCCGCGAATTGGGCACGCGGGGTAAATCGGTGGGGATCGCGGGTGTCTGGGTGCCGATCGGCGGCTGCACCGGAATTTGAGCAGCAGCGCGCTGCAGGTTGAGGGCCAGCACTTGATTGTTGAGAGGGGTGATGTCACCGATGCGCACGCCATTGGCGGGCTGCACCAAAATCGACACGGTTTGGTTGCTTTCTTCGCGCAGGCGGACGTTTTGCAGGGAGCTGCCGGGGCCAAGCTGCGGGCCGCGCACCCGCTCGTCAAGACGAGCAGACGGGATCGTAATTTGGTAGGCTCCGGCAACGCGGTTCCAGGTGGTGGTATAAGTAACGGGGCGATCGGCTTGGATCAGCAATTGCGAGCCGCTGTTGGCTAAATCGACCGACTGGATCACGGCGATCGCCCCTTGGGGGACAGAATTGGGTGTCGATGGCGGTGTCGGCGTTTGGGCGGTGCGGGGAGAACCGGGTGGACGAGTCTGGCGATCGCTGGCTACCCGTCGCCCGTTACCCGGCAGCAGCGCAATCCCATCCGGGTCAAGCTGAGCGTGCCACTCGGTATTTGTCTCATTGAGATCGAGGGTAATCCGCACGACGGCATTATCTCGCTGCTCAACCTCAACTTGGCGCACCCCATGTCGCCCCACCTCCCGTTCAAGCTGGGTCAACTGGGGCGATAGCACCGCATTGTGCAGCTCGACTCGAATTTGGCTGCCATTCTGCCGCCGCCGCACTTCTACCTCCGGTTCGGGGCCATTCAGGCGCACCAAAAAGCCATCTAGCGTCGTACCCACATTGTCGATTACGGCCACGCTGCCATTAGCGGCAGACGTCGGCCCAGGCTGCGGAGAACGTGGCGGTGAAGCGGGGGGCGACTGGGCCGTAGTGCCGACATAGACCGGCTCCGGCAGTTGCACGACCCACTGCGTTGGCGACGCCCCCCGCACCAACACCTGCTGGGGATCGAGGGTATAGCCCGCCTCTAGCTCAATCACAATGCGGGTGGTCTGGGCATCAAACTGCCCCAACCGCACTTCGCGCACGGCACCGCCCACCTGCTGGTTGACCATAGGGCTACCCAGCGTTACCCCCGGCAGGTCAATCACCAGGCGGGTGGGGTTGGGGATGAGCTGCGCCCTAGGCTGCACCCCGCCATCGGTGGTGAAGGTTAAACGGTTTTCACTGGCGCTATAACGCCAAAATTGGAGGTTAGCGGCATCTGCGGGAGCCGAAATCAATACACTTCCTAAAACTCCGACGATACCGGAAAGTAGCCAATGAACTCTCACTGTTTCTCCTCAATCAACGTTAGGTAAGCGGGCCACAGGGATTTTGGGGATGGTCAGGGTGGATGAATGCGTGGGGATCGGGGATTCGATAAAAACTGGATTTTTATTTTTTGAAAGTAAGACTTCGTCTGCCGTTCAAAAAATAAATTGGTTTTTGATCAAATCCGCAGTCCTTCAAGGTCTGTTTCAAGCCCTATGGCGATCGCAGTGCCTATTCCTATATACTCGGCGGCTTGCCCCCCAACGGTCTAAATACACGTAACGTCCTAAAAACTTACTACAGATTCGGGTTGGGAGAATATCGGGCACCTCGAAAAATCGAAAAAGCGCATCTCACACTATAATTTTCACGATTAATATTCTCACGACTAATTCTCACGACTAATATAGAGGGACGAAAGTAGGCGCAATCTAAGGAATGGGAATCAAATAAGGTGGCACATTGAGTAGGGGTGGGTTTTGCCCAAATCCCTGCGGACAGAGTCCATTCATCGGCTAAACCCGCCCTTACAGTGTGCGGTTTTATTGAGTCCATGCTCCTTAGGCGCAATCTGGGTGTCTAAACACGCAGTTGGGCAAACAGGCCTTTGAGATCTACCGCCAAAATCTTGGGGCTTCAGGATTTTTCGGATACGGCATTCCCAGTACGGCATTCCCAGTACAGCATTCCCAGCACGGCATTCCCAGTACGGTATTCCCAGTACGGCATTCTCAGTACGGCGCGTCCGGTAGCTCATTTTCGGCAGCTCATTTCCGGCAGCTCATTTCCGGCAGCTCATTTTCAGTCGGCTACCTGCCCCTAGGGGGCTCTCCGATCGCGGTGCCCATCCGATTTTGCTGTGAGACTTTGAGTTGCCTCACAATTTCCTTATTTTTCTTCAATACTGTCTATGGTTATAGGCGTGCAGTCGGTGAGCTTTGATTTGTCATCACCCGAAAGGGTGTTGCTTCACAACTCTTATGCATTTTTTCCAGCACGGCGCATGTCCATGTTTTTAGTAAAAGCCCCACTGTTTTTGGCGGGATTATTTTTTCGGTGGGATTAATTTTTCTTTTTTCTCGGTCATATTTTTTAATTAGTTATGTCCACCGTACGGGTTTGCAATGTCTCCTCTTGAGCCGCCTATAGATTTAGGCACGACTAATCACTCCTAATCACAAGGCTTTTAGGCTATGCATTGGCAACTGGCTTGCTGTCTAAACCGTATCTATCAGTCTATTTATCAGCAGCTTGCTGAAGTGCTGCACCAGTATAGCGAATCCAATCTATGGCTCAATCACGCTGATCCCAGCCAGATTTCGTCATTGCAGGTGCTAGAGACTGACTTCCACATTATTGTTAAAGTGCAGCTCACCGACTGCGTCCATGACGCCTTGAATGTGTCGGTCAGTCAAGAAACGCTGATGATTCATGGACTTTCCTCCGTTCTGACACCCCCGTTAGATGGAGAGTCTGAGGATTATTCGGTAAGCCGGTTCCAGACTATTATTCCGCTGCCCGACTTGGTGTCATCAATTCCGCCCTTGGTGAGCTTAGTCGGAGAGTGTTTGACGATTACATTGCGCAAAGCTTTGCGATCGCGCCACAGTAATCAAATTTGCCTGCTTGATCGGCGTTCTAGCGCGATCCCCACGCAAGTTGATTTTTCTACCTTGGCTAATCGCAGGCAGTTAGAGCGCTCTTATCTAGCCCCATTTCCCGATCTCAATTCCTAGAAATCTCTGCAAAACGAATAAGTCTGCTTAGCATT
>DATNOW010000241.1:0-8083 GCA_036703515.1 Chroococcidiopsis sp. | reverse complement strand
AATTCATGAAATGTAGCGCCGATCATGCTTGGATGGGCTGATCAAGGTTTTGATCA
The DNA here is from genome assembly GCA_036703515.1 of Chroococcidiopsis sp. GTDB lineage: Bacteria > Cyanobacteriota > Cyanobacteriia > Elainellales > Elainellaceae > DATNOW01. The sequence goes on along the minus strand of DATNOW010000241.1, from coordinate 8,027 downwards.
AGGTCTTGTAAACGTTTCCATAAACGCCGCTCCACGGCATTTCACAGAAATCTGCATACTTTTTTGGCCATCGTGAGCCATCTGGCGATCGCCTTTGGTATGATAACTAAAGCTACTATCTTGCGGATGTGGCGGAATTGGTAGACGCGCTAGATTTAGGTTCTAGTTCTTCACGGAGTGAAGGTTCAAGTCCTTTCATCCGCATTGTTTGTAAAAAAGGGTTTGGGGGATTTCCCAAGCCCTTTTTGTTTTGCCATAACGTAAATTGTGATGGATTGATCGATTGGTTGATATAGAGGCACGGATGTTTTTGGAAGTAGCGATCGCTCCGCCAGCGCACTTCACAAAATCTTTATGTCTTTTTGGGTAGAACTTTTCTAATGTCACGTTATGAATCCGTCGTTATAAATCCGTCGTTAAAATACAAAAGCTTTTAGATTATGAAAAGTAAACTTTTGGCTGTCGGCGTTGTTCTGACAACTTCCTTGTTTCCGCTGAAGGCGCTAGCGGCGAACTTTACGGGGCTGTATACCTTTGGCGATAGTCTATCGGACCCCGGAAATGTATTTAATGCTTCGCTGTTTACAACAGGCACCGGGTTTCCGCCGCCGCCTTATGCTAACGGGCGATTCTCTAATGGCAAAATCTGGACAGATTTTTTTGCCCAAGATTTAGGGCTGGCTCCTGTCCCGGTGACGACTTTGCCCTCTTTGTCTACGCCCCCGACGCAAGGGATTAATTTTGCCTTTGGCGGGGCGACTAGCGGCATAGACAACACGATCTCGTCTGATTTGTTTGGGGTGCCTCAGCAGGTTGCAACGTTTACCGCTCTTTTGCAAGGGCGGTTGGCTGATCCTAATGCGCTCTATGTGGTGTGGGCGGGAGCCAACGATTATCTGCCTACCCAAAGCACTACGTTTACCCCTTACGCGACGCCACGCACGACGGTGAGTAACCTGGCAACGACCATCAGCGCCCTCTCGGCTTTGGGGGCGCGCAATTTCCTCGTTGCCAATCAGCCCAACCTTGGTCAAGTGCCGATTGCCGCGATCGCTGGTGATCCGGTGGCGCTCGATAAACTGAGCGATCGCCACAATGCCCGTCTCAAGAAAACCGTGACATCGCTAGACCGTACCCTACCCGACAGCACCTTCTATTGGCTGGATGTTCATTCTTTGTTTCAGCAAGCCTTTGATGGAGAGCTAGGATTTACCAATCTAACCACCCCTTGCTTTAGCCAAGGTGCATTCCCAGCATGCTCTGGCTATTTGTTTTGGGATCCTTACCATCCGACAGAAGCGGCCTATCAGCATATTGCTGACTTAGCGTTTACAACCGTCAACGCTCCGCCGTTACCTGAGCCGACGTCGGTGCCGGAGCCGGCCTCCGGCTTAGCGCTGTTAGTTTTTGGGCTGGCAGGGGCAGGGGCGGTTCGTCGGGCTCAGCGCTAGACGGGCTTGCGCCAGCGTTAGGCTGATGGCGAGCCAAATAGCTGCGTCCAGTAAACGTTCCAGTTGTTGACCCCAGTGTCATTGGCCAGATAGTAATAGCCCACGCCGACTTCGCGCAGTTCGGGTGAGAGGATGTTGCGGCGATGGATGTCGCTGTTAATCCAGGCGTTGACGACTTCGGTGGGGGTGGGGTACGAGACGGCTACGTTTTCGCCCCACCATGTCGGAATATAGCCCGCTTGGCGAATGCGGGTTTCGGGGGTTGCGCCGTCGGGTGCTGTCGAGCCAATGAAGTCACCCAAGGCCATCTGTTGGCTATAAAGCTGGGCGGCTTTGGTCAGTTGGGTGTTGATAGCAAATGCCGTCAGCCCATACTGCTTGCGCAGGGCGTTGGTAGCCGTGACGACATCGTAAGCAAAGGTTGCGGCTGGATTGCTGGGTAATGCACCCGCTGCGGCGCTGAGTCGATAGGGGGTTTGAATCCGCGAGCGGTTGTAGACCCGCAAATAGAAGGTGCCGCGCTCTAGCCCAACGATGTTGATCGATTCGGGCAGTTTGCCGAGGTTGCGTGAGGTGGCTAGCACTTCACCGCGCTCGACTTTGCCATTTTTGTTGAGGTCTTGAATCAGTTCAACATCGATGTTGGTTTTAAACCGCTGTAGGTCAACCCGAAAGCTGCTGCGGTTTTTGGTGTTGAGTTTATAAAAGTCGACGCGATCGCTTCCCCCTAGGAACTCATTGACGACGGTTGTGCGTCTACCCAGCGTCAATTCCCTTGCTTTGCGAAGGCTGCTGCCCGCAAGGTCTGGTGGTTTCAACATAATCAGGAATCTCCATTCAGATGCATCATGCAAGATTGACCAGAGCGAATGCATCATTCATTCCGACTGTAAACATCCAGACCACAAAATCTGAGCAACGGGTGGTTGCCGCTGACCCAGATCGAACAAGGCGCACCGGCCGCGATCGGGAGGCTGCCCGGTGCTGTAAGGCGTGGAGATGTCTGTTGGTGGTGATGCAAACTGAACTGTATCAATGAAGCCAATTGAAGTTGGGTAAGGCGATCGCTCTTCCTTCTATCTATAGATTGCTCTATAAAAGAAGGGCGATCGCGATCCCCTAAGGTGTGTACTCATACTTCGCAATCCACGCGTCATAGTTACCCGCGGATTGCGCCGTGCCATCGCCTAATGCACCCTGCGTTTGTCCTACTACATAGATGCTAGAGCCATTGGTGGTGACACCATAGGCTTCATCATCTTGCAATGTACCCAGCAGCTTGCCCGCTAGCTGGGTTGTAGATGTGCCGTTATCGCTGTAGAGGGCGATAAAAGCATCCGAACCACCCTGGGCTGTTTCACCAAATAGCCCGCCGGTTGTTTCCCCGACCACAATAATGCGGCCGCTACTATCAACCGTGATGCCCTGAGATTCATCTAGCCCAGCCGTGCCAAATTGCTTCACCCAACTAGAAGAACCGGTAATGCTGTATTTCGCGACGAAGCCGTCGGTGCCGCCAGCAGTAGACTGCCCCGGCAATGTACCGTCGGTGTTGCCGGTGATGTAAACGTTGTCACCAAATATGGCAATCCCACGGGCATAGTCCTGGCTACCGCCACTGCTCAGTGTCTTTGTCCAGGTGTTATCGATCGCCCCTGTTGTGCCATTAAATCGGGCTACAAAAGCGTCACCGCCGCTGAGCGGGTTGTCGAGGTTAGCCGGATTTAAGGTGGCCCCCTGCACCCCCGTGATGTAGACTCGACCCGTGCTATCTATAGCAATGCCAGACGCGGCCTCTGAACCAGCCGTGCTGTCGTATCGAACTATTCCATTAGTGCCAAAGCCGTTGACGACGTTACCGCTGCTGTCGTACTTAGCAATAAAGGCCTTTGTGGGGACAGCAGGAATCACCCCAATGCCAATACTGATTTCAGGCGTACCGTCAATCAGACCGGCAACGTAGATATTGCCTTGAGCATCGACCGCCAGACTAGACGCTGCATCAATAAAAGATGCATCAATGGTTTTTTCCCAGACAGACGTTCCGCTGCTGTTAAATTTTTGGATAAAGCCGTTGCTGCCGGTGGGCGTGGTGTTTAAGAAGCTGACTTTGGCCCCGGCGACGATATAGCTGCCGTCGCTTAATACCTCAATGTCAAAAATACGGTCTTCGGAGGCTGCACCAAACTGGCGCGGAAAGGTGTTAGCAACGCCCGCCAGGTTGCCGTCAAATCGAGTGACGTAGCTATCGCTTCGCCCTAGGTTAGCGCCACCAAGTGTGCCTTCCGTGCTGCCTGCAATCGACACGCCATCGTTGTTGGCAAAAACGCCATAGGCGTAGTCGTTTCCGGCAGTGCCAAACTGCTTTTTAGCCAATCGATTGAGCACACCCGAAGGCCCCGGCGTTGGCCCTGGGCTGGGGCTTCCCGGTGTCGGGCTGGGGCTTCCCGGCGTTGGGCTGGGGCTAGATTGCTCTAGGGTGGTTTTGAGGTTGAGCTTAAATTTGGCGTTGCCGCTGCGATGCTGAATCCGCAGATAATATTCGCCAGGGGCCAACACGCGGGTGGTGATGGCTTCGGGCTTGTTGCCCGCTTTACGCGACTGGGCGATCGCCACTAAGTTGGTTTTAATCTGAGAACTGGTTAGCTTGCTAAAAACAATCTTGCCAATGCGCTTCAGGACAGATGTTTTACTTCCCTTAAGAGAATAAAGTTGAATATCGGCATTTGCCCCCTTGGGCAACCCCGACAAGACGGCATTAAAACTGGCGCGTTTGTCTAGGCGAATGACTAAAATATCGTCTTTATCTTTAAGCGTTACGGCATCTGCAAAGTTGGCTTGTGTGGCGGTAGAGCCAAGTCTGACTAGACGGGATTTGTTTAGCGAGTTTCCTAACTTATCTGCCATAACGAATACTTAAGGAGTGATGTTTGGGTAGCTAAAGCAACACTTTTTAAGCTTGACGGATCGTTGAGGGCGATCGCAAGCTGATCTCCGTGTCTTTACCTAAAGTTTATAGCGCCCTTGATAAAATTCTGTGAACCCTAAACGCAGCAAAATGGGAGCATTGCACTGCAATACCCCCCGGCGGAATTTTAATTTACTGGAAATTAATTGGATATAAATGAATTAGACACGCTCAACGTCTAGGGTTGACCCATCACCGAACCCAGCAGGCGAGCAGAAGTCAGGCGGCAAGATGCTGGACGGCAAAGTGTCAGGTGGCAATCCGCTGCGAGCGGAAGGTGACATTCACGCCTTCTGTGGTTTGTTCGAGGACGAGCAGTGGCGTTGGCTTGGCTTTTTGATCCCAGTGCATATAGGCGATGCGTCCTTGAATCGTGGGCTGCCAGTTATCTTCTTCGCCATCTTTGCTCATGAATTTTTGCATGCATTCGATGATCTGGTTGATGGTGGCGGAAGTCGACTGCGTGGGCAGTTTAGCCAGCTTGATCTGAATGCGGAACAGCACGCGCTTGCTTTTTTGTTCGCCAGTTAAAACATATTCGACATCAAACAGTTCGTCGATTTGTCGAGCGCTGCTGCTAGCAATGCCTAATAGCCCCTGTTCTGCTTGTCCGGGGCGCAAAGCGAGGGTAATTTTTTCTTTGACCTTAACTTTAATTTGATTAACAATAGCGAAGTGGAATTGGGTTTCTTCCATCCGCATCCGCAAATAGTCGAGGTTAAATTCTCGCGAGTGGATGAGGTCGGGATTTTTTTCCATCTTGCTGATCGTCGCCAACGACAGCTTGAGCTTATTTTGCAGCTCTCGGTTTTTATATTCTTCAAACCGTTTTTGCTTCTTAAGACCCATGATGGTCCACTGGGAATACGCGGCTAGACCAATCAGGGCCAGCAGCAAGAAACCCGATGTATACATCCACAATTGTCCTGACAGAGGTTTACCTGCGTTGGTAGAAGCAGGAGCCTGAGCCAGCGTTGGCTCTATAAGGATGATTTGAGCAGGCATAGTAGATGGAGCATAGAGGAAATTCAAGTCCTATAGTCAGGATGCCCCCCGAACCTTTGATTTGCATCAACGGCGACCAATTCGTCATCAGTCTCGACGATTAAGACTGCTGCGGTTGTGCCGTAGGCTGCCGATAGCAAATAGTTTACCTAGTAGCCAGTTTATCGTGTCCATTGAAAATGCGGCCAGGTTTGTCGCCAGCGATCCTATCCTGCCCGTAAATTTGCCTATAGCGCGAGCGTGACGCGCGCGCAGCCAAGATGCACGCACTACGTCAAGGAATTTGCCAATTCATAGTACGAACATGACGCGCGCAGGCAAGATGCACGCACCACGGCTTATTTCATCAGAGCAGCTTGTTTAGATCGAGCGGGCTAGTGAACCCAGCGGGCGCGATAGCCGCGGGCGTCAATGTGGCTGAGGTTGGGATAGCGCTGATAGCGTCCTAATCCGCCTGTCCACCAAGGCGAAAGGGCTCGATAAATTTGATCGCCGGTGAGCCCATCGCAGTAAAAGTCGATGGCGTCGCCTACCATATGACGACTGTTGGATGCGCCGCCGGCCCGCTCGTTGATGTCGGGTGGGCGATACCAACTGGTGATGCGGAAGGGGCGACCAATGCGATCGCGGGCCTGCTGAGCGAGGGTGGCGATGCGGATGATGGCATCGACCGTGGGCTGGTTGGGCGGCATCCGGCTGCCGCCGTGGGTGGCCTCGGCCCAGGTAAAGTTGCCGTTGGGGATAATCGAGGCGTGGATTTGGATGTTGCTGACCGTCCACCGGGCCGGGCGCGGCGGCAGGGGGTTGGGCTCGGGTGGGGGCGGCGCGTCTTGTGATCCGGGCTTGGCCTGGGCCATGCGCTGGAGGTCTTCAAACAGCGATTGCAGGGTTTTGTCACGCATATCGAGACCGCGCCAGATTTGCACGAGGCGCAGCAAGGCTTCGCGCTGCTGCTCGGTTTCGCTATAGTTGTTGGGCAAGCGCCGAATGAAGGCCACGAGCTGGCGATCGAGCTGGGTGGCGGCATCAAGCAGGGCTTGCTGGTTGGGATTGGGCGACATCAAAATTTGGGGATCAATGCCCAATTCTTTGAGGGCGGCGGCCCGTGAATCGAGACCGCGCCACAGCCGAAAGGCTTCGGTCAGGGCATGGCGCTGCTCGCCTTTGCCTTTATAAAACTGGGGAATGCGCTGGACGAAGGCGACCAAGGCAGGATCCACGATTTGGATGTGGGTTTCAGCCGAGGTGCTGTCTTCGAGGGAGGTGATCGCCTCTTCGCGGGAGTCGAGCTGTCGCCAAAACTGCACTAGGCGCAGCAGGGCTTCGCGCTGGTGGGGAAACCCAGAATAGTTGGGGGAAATATTGCGCACAAACCGCAGCAGGGCTTGGTCTTGTTCGACATCGCTAAAGACGTTGTCTTTGAGGGCTTCGGGGGTTTTGAGCGAGTCGATGGCAGCAGCGGTGGTGTCGAGTTTGCGCCACAGGCGGACGGTTTCGAGTAGGGCGTCGCGCTGATGGGGCAACCCGGCATAGTAGGTGGGCACCCGTTCCACAAAAACCAGCATGTCTTTGTCGAGGAAGGCTAGGTTTTGGGGCAGCCCGTCGGCCCGGTAGTCGAAGGTGAGGTCGGCAATGTAGGCATCGAGCAGCTTTTTGCCGTCGCTTGGCTCTAGACGGGCTGCGCCCGCGTCGCTGCTGGGTGGGGCATAGCCCTCAGACACGGCCCGGACAAAGCGATCGCTATAGCGGCCCTGGTCGGGATCCCACAGGTCACTGCCTTTCCAGCCGCTCTCGGCCAGGCGATTGGTGATGCTGCGGACGGTGTTGGCGGCAAACTGCACCTGTTCTGCGAAGGTGTTGACCTGCTCTAGGGAAACACGGTTGGCTGGAGCAATGCCTAGCCCGGTTTCGCCATCGGTCAAGTTGGGGGCGTTGTGGACAGCGTAGAGCGCTGCCAAAATTGGCTTGTGGATGCCTGTGCGCTCGGCTTCGAGTAAGAAGTAATAGTTGCGCTGGTCTGCGGTTAAAATTCCCATTACCAACCCTGGAAGTTATCGGTTGTGTGATCCGTTGTCTATAGCAATCCTAAGTGAAGTATGAAAATTCGTGGGTGGGCTTCTGACCCGTGCAGGCGAGACGCCTGCCCCCCGTTCATCAATCGTTCATCAATCAGCTCAGATCGCTACAGTCAGATATCTGACGGTCTGTATATGACGGCCTATCGCTACCAAGTTTATGTCGGGACTGCCCTAAATTGGTAAGGTTTTCAGAATATATATCGCGATGGGTTCTGACAAAATGGCGCAAATGGGCGATCGCCTGGCTGATCTAGCCGATCCGTGGAAGGCCGTGCGGCTGGTGGCGACGGATATGGATGGCACCTTGACCCAGGCGGGCAAGTTTACGCCGCTGCTGCTGCGATCGCTGCTGGCGTTGCAGCAAGCGGGCATTGCTGTGGTGATTGTGACAGGGCGCTCGGCGGGCTGGGTGCAGGGGGTGGTCAGCTATTTGCCGGTGAGGGGGGCGATCGCGGAAAATGGCGGGCTGTGGCTGGCGGGGGGTGATTCTGGGGGTGATTCACTGGGTGATTCTGGGGGCGATTC
>DATNOW010000240.1:0-3948 GCA_036703515.1 Chroococcidiopsis sp. | reverse complement strand
GCCCCTGCCCAGCCCGATCGCCTCACCCAGCGCATCGCTCGCCGCACCGACCAGATGATTGCCCAAGGCTTTGTCACCGAAGTCGAGTCGCTTTGCCGCCAGTATGGCGATGACTTGCCGTTACTCAATACGTTGGGCTACCAAGAAATCAGGCAATATCTCAACGGCAGTTGCTCCCTAGAGGAAGCGATCGCCTTAACCGTGCTGCACACCCGCCAGTTTGCCAAACGCCAGCGCACCTGGTTTCGCGCCGATCCCACGATGCTGTGGTTTGATAGCGATCGCCCTGACTTGATAGATGCGGTCTGGACGCGCCTCCAGCAGGAGCAAGACTGGAGCCGTCCCTAGAGGTTTCAGCTTGCGATCCCGTTTATTTTTGTAATTGTTGATATTCTGTATCTTTCAATACAGTTTTTTATTTGCTATGCTCTATTGAAAGCCTCTAGCTTATTTTGCAGCTTGCTTTTGCAACTCGATTTGCTGCCTTTAATACTCACCCTATCCACACCCATTTCACAAAGGAAACACTGCTATGTCTATGCAAGATCAGGCCCGAGCTTTGATGCACCGCCACCATCACCTCGTCAAGCAGCGTCAACAGTCGATGCTAGGTCGCGTCGCCGCCGAGGTGGGGTTGCCCGATGAAGCTATGCAGCACTGGAGCCACATTCAGGGCAAGCCTTTGCCGGGTGTAGCCGACTATGACCGCAGCCACGCGTCGTTTAGCTAGCGATTGCTGCTTTAAAATAAAAATCCAGCGACTTAGTCCATGGTCTTGGAGCATAGATTAAGCCGCCCAATGAACCTCCGGATTCAACCCCGGACGCAACTATTCATTCATTTGTTCTTAAGGGGCACGCCTCAAGAACAAATGAATATCACTAATGGAGGGTGCTCTTAAATCAAGGGCACCCTCCTCAGGTTTTTAACCTGCTTTAGGGCGGATGGTTGTTTACAATGGAAGTTTGCACTGTCTACGCTTGCGATCTTGAGGAGATACAATGACCCGCGCCATCATGGAAACCGACAAGGGCACCATTCACCTTGATTTGTTCAAAGAAGATGCCCCGAATACGGTGAAGAATTTTGTTGATCTGGCGAATAAAGGCTTCTACGATGGGCTAACGTTTCATCGCGTCATCTCAGACTTTATGATCCAGGGTGGATGCCCCAATGGCGACGGCAGAGGCGGCCCCGGCTACAAAATCAAGTGCGAAATTAATTCCAACAAGCATTTGGCTGGCTCGCTGTCGATGGCCCACGCTGGACGTGATACCGGCGGTAGCCAGTTCTTTATCTGCCATTCCCCCCAGCCCCACCTGGATGGTGTCCACACGGTGTTTGGCAAAACAGAAGACATGGATGTGGTTAACGCTATCCGCAAAGGCGACAAAATCATCAAGCTGACGATCGAAGAATAGGGGCGATCGCCCTTTTCTAGTTCTGTGATCCCGACGGGATCCCAGCGCTTTCTGAGCCAACCCTTGGCTAAGCGAGCGGTTGATTGAATGATGAGAAAAGCAGTCGGCTGCGGCTGATTGACTGACAAATCTTGTCCGTAGGTTGGGTTAAACAACGTGAAACCCAACGCCAATAAGGGTTATGTTGGGTTACGCTGTCGCTAACCCAACCTACCTACAAACCGGTGTTTCAAGAATTTTGTCAGTCAATTGGGGTGGTGGCGCGATCGCGAGTCGTAATGTTGAGGGTGAGGCTTGGGTAATGGCAGATTGGCATGAGATTCAGGGGGGAGTTACAGCTCCCAAAGGGTTTCGGGCGGCGGGCATTGCGGCGGGGCTAAAGCCGTCGGGTGCACCGGATCTATCGTTGATTGTGTCGGATACAGAGGCGATCGCGGCGGGGGTGTTTACCACCAGCCACGTCAAGGCCGCCTGCGTTGACTATTGCCGTCAGCGGCTGCGCACCAAAGCTAGCGCTCGGGCGATTTTGTGTAATGCGGGGCAAGCCAATGCCGCCACCGGCGAGCAGGGCTGGGCCGATGCCCTCGATAGCGCCCAATCGCTGGCCGAAGCCCTGGGTGTGCCCTCAGAATCGGTGCTGGTAGCCTCTACCGGGGTGATTGGGCAACGGATTAAAATGGACGCCCTAAAAGCAGGGATTCCTGCCTTGGTGGCGGCGCTGTCTGATCAAGGCTCGGCGGCAGCGGCCAAAGCGATCTGCACCACCGATTTGGTGCCCAAGTCGATCGCCTTAGAGACCACTATTGACGGTCGCCCCGTGCGGATCGGCGGGATCTGTAAAGGTTCGGGCATGATCCACCCCAACATGGCGACGATGCTGGCCTTTGTCACCTGTGATGCGGCGATTTCACCACACCTCTGGCAAGACATGGTGGCGCGGGCGGCCGATAAGAGCTTTAACCAAATCACGGTGGATGGCGACACGAGTACCAACGACACCCTGCTAGCGTTTGCCAACGGCGAGTCGCGCACTCCGGCGATTACGGAACCCGGCCCCGAAGCCGACAAGCTAGAGGCGATGTTGACGGAAGCCTGTATGCACCTGGCTAAGGCGATCGCCCGCGATGGTGAAGGGGCCACCTGCCTGCTGGAAATTCAGGTATCGGGTGCGCCCGACGACGCCTCGGCTCGCCAAGTGGCGCGGACGGTGGCGGGTTCGGCGCTGCTGAAGTCGGCTATTTTTGGCAATGATCCCAACTGGGGGCGGATTGCTGCGGCCGCGGGCCGCGCAGGCGTACCGTTTGACCAAAACAACCTGCGGATTCAGCTAGGCGACTTTTTGCTGATGAGCTACGGTCAGCCGCTAGACTTTGACCGGGCGGCGGCCAGCGCCTATATTAAAACGGCGAAAACCTTGGAATACCTCAAGGCCGACACCGTCAAAATCGCCATTGACCTGGGCTGCGGCCACGGCGCAGGCTTTGCCTGGGGCTGCGACCTCAGCTACGACTACGTCAAGATCAATGCCGAGTATACGACCTAGGTGGGGCTGTGAGTAGGCGATCGCTAGAGTGCGTGGTGATTGGGGGCGGGGCGGCTGGTTTTTTTGGGGCGATCGCCTGCGCGGAGGCGAATCCCCACGCCTATGTCACCCTGCTGGAAGCCGGGCGCGAGCCACTGACCAAGGTGCGGATCTCTGGCGGCGGGCGGTGTAATGTCACCCACGCCTGCTTTGATGCGGCCACCTTGGTGCAGCATTACCCCAGGGGCGGCAAAGCCCTGCGGGGTGCGTTTACGCGATTTCAGCCCAACGACACCATTCGCTGGTTTGCGGAGCATGGCGTGCGGCTGCATACCGAGGCCGACGGGCGGATGTTCCCCACGACCAACGACTCGGCCACGATTGTCGACTGTTTGACCGAGGCGGCCCGCCAAGCGGGGGTAGAGATCAAAACCAGTCGCCCCGTCGTCGCCGTTCGCGCTGTAGACGAGGGGTTTGCCATCGAGCTTAAAACCGGCGCTACCCTAACCTGCGATCGCCTGCTGCTGGCCACCGGCAGCAGCCCCCAAGGGCATCGCCTAGCCCAAGGGCTGGGGCACCAGATTGAGCCTCCGGTACCGTCGCTGTTTACATTTAACATTGCCGATCCCCACCTGCATGCGCTAGCCGGGGTGTCGGTGGAGTCGGCCCACTTGCGGCTGCAGCTGAGCGAGGGCAAACCCTTAGAGCAGACTGGAGCCGTGCTGATTACCCATTGGGGGCTGAGCGGCCCGGCGGTGCTGAAGCTGTCGGCTTGGGGAGCGCGATCGCTGCATGACCACCGCTATCGGGGCACCCTATGGGTCAACTGGCTGCCCAGCAGCAGCGCCGATCAGATCCGCCAAGTGTTGAGCGAAACCAAAACTCAGCACGGCAAAAAGGCGATCGCCACCTTTAATCCGCTGCCGCTGCCGCGTCGGCTGTGGCACTACCTAGGCGATCGCAGCGCCATTGCCCAGGAAACGCGCTGGGCCGACCTTTCCAAAG
>DATNOW010000239.1:0-4115 GCA_036703515.1 Chroococcidiopsis sp. | reverse complement strand
CTTGATTCGAAAGGCGGGCACATAAAAACCGTGCAGCACATCTTCCGACTGCAAAATCAGCTTGATCCGCTGGTTGACCGGGATATGGAGCTCGGTGCTGGTGACATTTTGACCCGGGTAGCGAAACTCCCACACCCACTGGCGGGCATGGACTTCAATCGGGGCTAGTGCGGTTGAGGCTAGTGCAGTTGAAGTTTCCGCCACAGGATCCTCGGCCATAGAATTCTCGGTAGCAGTCATCGCCATGGCTGGGCTATGCTCATGCTCCATCGGCCCCAAAATCGCCATTTGGTCGTAGACCTGATAGCTATAAAAGGCAATCCAGACCACGAGCGCAAACGGGATCGCCGTCCAGATCACCTCTAGGGTGACATTGCCCTCAATCGGGGGGCCGTCGCTGGTGTCATACTTACCCGCCCGCTGAAATAGCACCGAATAGGTTAACGTGCCAACCACCCCAAGAAAGATGAACGTCCCCAGGGTGACCAAAAAGCTAAACAGTTGGTCAACCAGCACCGACTCGGCCGATGCTTGCGGTGGCAGCCAAGAATAGGATTGAACCCCCATCCATAGGCTGACCAGGGCCATGGCGATCGCGATCGCGCCTAGGGTTAAAACGGTGCGAATGGTCATGGATTGCCTTACCTCAATACCAGATTTGGATTCTCGCCCATCCGCAGCAGGCGATCGGCACTAATGTGGACGCCAAACTCCGCCGCTAGCTGCGCTCCCAGCGTGCCATGGGCGAACATCAGCACAAAAATCCCTAACCCGGCAGCCAGATAGGCCCACTGCACCTGTTGAGCCCGGTCTTTGCGCCACAAAAAGCGCTGAAACCCACGCCACACAGTCATCGCCACAATCAGCAGCAGCAGCACAACGCCGCCTACCCCATGCCACAGCATGGTTTCCATTGCTTGTAGGCCCCACGCGCTGGTGACATCGGCCGGCGGGGCCGCCAGCATCACCTCATAGAAGCCCGCGGCCACGGTAAAAAAGGTGATCACCGCCGCCGCCAGCATGTTGTACCAGCCCACATCAAAAAAGTTAGAGCGGGTGGCAGGAATCGCTAAAAACTTGAAGATTGGCTTTTCGAGCGGAAACAGCGCGCCCACAATATCAAAGGCGATCGCCACGATAAACAAACCCAGCGTCAAATGCACCAAGTTGGGATGGATCGGCAGAGCATAGGGCAAACCATTGGGGCCCAGCTGATCTTGGATCTGGTCGAGCAAATTGGGACTCATTACAGCACTCCTTCCCGCACAGCTTCAACCACCGGCACCGTATGCAGCCCATAGACCCAGACCAGCACATCGCCCAGATACACCTGGAACAGCACCAGCCCCGTCAGCGCCACGCCAACGCCCAAAAACGGCAGCGGCAGCGTCTTGGGATCACGCGATCGCAGCACATAGCGCCAGGCCGTAATTGCCGTGATAATGCCCGACAGCGACCAGCCCAGCAGGGTGTGGAGGTTTAAAGTCGCGTTGGCCGCCCCATAGGGCTCGGCTAAACCCGCCTCAACCTGCCCAAACAGGATCGCAATAAAAATAGAAATCGTGGCAAAAAACAAATTCCACCAGCTCACCTCATACAGCCGCACGTTACGGGTGAAATAGGCGATCGCATCACACAGCACCGCAAACAACACCATCGCGATCACAAAATGCACCACGATGGGGTGAATCGTGTCTGGATAGGGCAAATTGTGATCGTTGAGCGGGGGAAGATACTCAAACATACGCGTTTTGCAAAGGAGCTAAATTCTGCATAGCAAGCGACCTCGGATGTGATCTAGCGTGATCTGGGACGTCTCATCTAAGACAGGTCATCTAGGACATTCAGATCGTGTTCAATGGCGATTTAACGGCGATTTTATGGCGATTTAGATTTGACGAGAATTTAAAAAACATGACCTAGTTCTCTGTTAAACATCAGCCGAATATCAGCTGCATATCAACCCTAGGCATCAACCTCGGTCATGAGCAACGCAAAACTCATGGGCAATGCGAAACTCATGGGCAATGCGAAACTTAACAGGCAACGCGAAACTTAACAGGCAACGCGAAACGACTACAACAGCCAGTAGCAAGCAACAACGCTGGTTTGCAGATTAGAGATAAGCTCTACAAAGGCCACAAAAATAAGCGCAGCAAGAGCAGTGATCACAAAAACTTGATCAGTCTCAATATCGTCTAATCTCACGGCTATTTTCCTTCGTCAACTGTTGCTATCGGGTAAATAGGTTCTAGAAATTAACGCGCAAGTTATCGCGAAATTAACTCTGAAACTACCTTAAATAAGGGTAAATTGACTGCTAGCACTATGAACTTTTTGATGTGTGTTTTTTGTGAGGAATTAACTCGAAGTGGTTTTACCTTAATTTAAGAAATCACGTCAATCACACGACCAATGTGCCCTTACGCAAGCATAACGCGGGAAACGCAAGCCCATCTGTAAGTTACTCAACAAATCTTGCTGTGACTGAGTTTGACAGGAAATTTTAAGATTTGCATCCGTTGCAAGGGCTACGAACCGTCGACCGATCGCTGTTTTAAGGGGCTATTGTCACTCTTCCTGCCAAAGCAACCCCAGCAAATTGGCGATCGCCGGACTGATCCAGAGATCCTCAGAAACCGCTCTTTTCAGATAGTTCGCTCAGCATGAAAGCTTTCAGGCATTTTCCGCGTCGCCATCGTTAGCGGGGATGAACCATTCTTCCTATGTGCCAGTTCAAACTGCGGAATAGGCCCAAATGACACGCTACGTCGAATTCAGTTACAATTATCGCAAAGAAAAATTTTAACCATCACAGTGCTTTTTCACACCGACTCACACCGTTTATCTACGGATTCTGCGAGTCGGGGCTTGTGGGGTAAGCATTGTGGGCTCAGACCTCGACCTCTTACCCAGTCCTCATTGGTGTGCACCACTGCGGAGGCTTTTTCCTCAACGCATGATTGCAGCCAATGCTCTGGGTTGCGACTGCCTACGTCTAAACATCCAATGCTCAGCATTCGTTGCTCAGCATTGCTTGATTGTTTGTAAGTGACGTGTTCGTTCGGTGCATCTACCCTACTATTGCCCAGTAGTCTATGTTTGACCCACTCCTAGAACTGCAAAACGGCAGTGCCGCTTTATGGTTTCAATTGGTTGGTGTAAATCAATACAACCACCCCGGTTTGTCTGCGTTAAGTTACGCGGCCGCTGACTGTAGTGGATTGGTTGATGTGCTGCGCGACGCAACCGAGTCATTTCCCCATCGTCACTTCTTTGTCTATCACGACCATGCTAGTCAGTCGCCACCGCTCAACGCGCCCCAGGGCTCAGTGGCAGGCACACCGAGCTGTCGTCGCGTGGTTGAGAGTCTTAACCAGATGACGAGTCAGGCCAAGAAGGAAGACACTATTATGTTCTACTTCTCTGGTCACGGTTTTCTGGAAGATGCCACCGAAAAGTTATATCTTTGCTTCCCTGAAACCGATCTAGCCCGTCTGTCAGAAACGGCCCTAGATATTCAGGTCTTGCTCAAGCGCATGAAAGATTCCAAAGCTGAGCGACAGGTGCTAGTGCTCGACGCCTGCCACAGCGGTGGCGCGATTTCGGAAGGTAGCTTTAGAGGCAAGGGAGCGATCGCCCTGGCCCGTTCAGAGCAACCCGTCGAAGAACCGGCAGACATCCCCGAACTGAACATAGCCCCCAAGCTTCAGGAAGTGTTGGAGCAAGATAGCGTCCGGCGCTCGAAACAAGATGTTTGCTACTTACTGTCTTCTGATGTCGATCAGCTGTCGTGGGAACTGCGCGATGTCCAGCATGGAGCCTTTACCTACTGCTTAATGAATGGCATTCGCAGTACGGGTGTAGCCGACGAACAGGGGCGGATTGAAGTCAGTCGACTATATGAACATGTTCGCAACCAAACTCGGCAAATTGTGCATGAGCGCAGCGGCAGGCTGCAAACTCCCTACTTGCTGCGACGGGGCTCACGAGACATCGTGATTGGGTTTCAAGACCCCGCCAAAATGGAAAACCTGTCTCAATTGCCGCTAAGTCGGCGCAAAGAGCACTATGAGCTGGTTTTTAGGCAGTATTTAGCGCACGACTATCCCACC
>DATNOW010000238.1:0-3074 GCA_036703515.1 Chroococcidiopsis sp. | reverse complement strand
CTTGTAAGATGGGTACGACTAGGTTGGCTCTAACCTGAAACGATTTCAGCAGCGTGGTGTAGCAGTCTGGCAGGTCGTTGCGATCGATATTATCAATCTGGCCGATGCGTCCCTGCCGGTAGGGGTCAAGATAGTGATCGCCAAAGCAGGGATCAAAAATAGTCGTATTTAGGATCGGCTCCCACGTTTCCCTGACCGATTCCATGATGATGTCGCCCTGCCAGTCAGGGCGAAACCGAAAAACCACCACCCGATCGGTGTCTAGCACCTGTCGCACCCGTTCTACGGTGCGCGATAAAACGTCGTTGAGATCGAGCGATTGACGGATATCTTGGGCCATATCAGCCAGCAGATATTCTTGGCGAATTTGCTGCTGGAGCGTGGACTCCGACTGTTTGCGCTCGGTGATATCAAAAACAACACCGACAACGCGGATCGGCTGTCCGAGCTGATCATAAAGCCCCCGTCCGCGTCCTAATATCCAGCGGATGCTGCCATCGGGCAACACGACTCGATGTTCGATCTCGACGTCGGTGTTGTTGGTGAGGGCCGCGGCAATCTGCAATTCGACGCGGGCAATATCATCGGGATGGACGCGATCGCGCCAAAGCTGGTAGCTTGGCTCGACCTCTCCAGGCTCATAGCCAAACAAGCGATAGTGGTTATCATTCCAGATCGACGTGCCTGTGGTCGGTACCCAGTCCCAACTGCCAATGTGAGTGAGATCGAGGGCGAGACGAAGCTGTTCTTCACTGTGCTGAGCCGTCAGAATGGCCTGCTGCTGCTCGGCTTCTAATTGCTTGCGATTGGTAATATCGTAGTTGACGGTTGTTACAATCCAACAATCGTCTTCAATCCGCTGCGATGTGTACGAACTAGAAAACCAGCGAATGGCCCCATCCTTGCGGCGGAAGCGATATTCTGCGGTGACCTCCTGTTCAGCAAAAAAGTGATCGAATAGGGGCATTAAAATCTGGTCGCGATCCTCTGGCATGACCTGCGATAGCCAAAACGATTTATCGCTGTATTCTTCTCGCTTATAGCCATACAGCCGTTCGCATCCGGCCGACCAATATTCGTAGTCCCAGTCGCGATTGCTGTAGACCCGAAAGCTGGAAATAGCGGCGATCGCACTGTCGAGAATGCGGCTGAGTTTAGCTTCAGAGGTTTGGAGCTCTAGCTCTAGCTGTTTGCGATCGCTAATATCGATGGCAGTGCCTACAATCCGATAGATTTTGCCCTGTGGATCGCGCAGCGGCGTCAGGGTAGTCAGTGTCCAAATGATGTGATTTTCGAACACAACCTGCTCTTCGTAGGTGATGCTTGTGCCAACGTGCAAACAATGCTGATAATGCTGCCGAAAGGCCGCTCCGGCTAAAGCACCAAACGCTTCTTCCGGAGTTTTACCGCGCACTTCCCGGTCACCTTTGCCGCCATACTGTTCAGCAACCGGGTTGAGGTTGACATAGTGGAAGTCATTCTCGGCGGTGACTGCAACCACAAAAATGGCCTGATTGGTGCCGTTATAGATGCTGCTGAGAAATTCTTCGCGATAGCGCAGGGCTTCTTCGGCCTGTTTGCGCTCGGTGATATCACGGCATACTCCAACCAGCATGCTAATCTGCCCCTGGTCATCATAAATCGGAGCCTTAATGGTGTTAAACACTCGCACGACGCCATCATGGCGTGTGATCAGCTCCTCTGAAATATCCAAGACTTTTCCTGTAGAAAAGACAAGTGCATCATCTTGAAGATATTGCAGGGTATAGTCTGCCGCATTGAACGGGGCATCAATCATGCCCTGGATCTCTTCTGGAGACATGTCATAGTAGTCTCGAAGCGCCTTGTTTGCCCAAATCATTTGAGAATCTGGGCGCTTCACAAAAACCATATCGGCAATGGAATCTAAAATTTGATGATAGCGCTGCTGGTTTTCTCGCAGTGCTGCTTCGGCCTGTTTGCGATCGGTAATCTCTGTGACAAAGCCTTCCAAAAAGCACAGGCTGCCATCCTCTGCATAAATTCCCCGACCGCGTTCCCACACCCATTTTTGAACGTTGTCTTTGGTGATGATGCGATATTCACACTCGTAGGGCTGATGCGCGATTATGGCATGTTGCACCACACTCCAGATTTGCTCTGCATCCTCGGGATGGATCTCCTGCCCACATGAAATAGTGCGTTGGATCAAATATTCTTCCGGTCGGTAGCCCGTAATGTTAAACACCCCATCGCTGATAAACTCAGGTGTATAGTTGGGGTCGTTGGCCACTCGGTAGACATAGCCCGGTAGATTGTTCATCAACGTTGAGAGCCGACGTTCACTTTCGCGCAGGGCGGCTTCAGTTTGTTGGCGTTCGGCTTCGAGGTGTTGGCGATCGCTGATATCTCGAATCAGCCAGCGCAGCCCAGTCACCTGCTTTAAATGGTTATAGATTGGCGACATCCTGACTTCGGCCGGAAACATACTGCCCTGTCTGGGGCACAACAATGTAATTTTACAGAGTCGATTTTGCTGGCGCTCTAGATAGTGATGAAATACTGCATAATCAGATTTGGCTACAAAGGTGAGTAAGGGTTTACCGACTAAATAATCAACGCGAACCCCAAACTGCTCGGCTGCTGCCTGATTGGCCTCTTGAATGGTTCCGGTTACATTTGTCACTAGATAGCCATCGGGGGCAAAGTTAAATAAATCTTGATACTTGAGCCGTTCCCTTTCAGTTAAGGTACTCTGCTCCCGCAATTCTTCCTCAGCAATTCTTAACTCTTCTAAGGTTTGCTGCAATTCTTCGTTGAGCTGGGCTAACTTAAGATTCTGGTCTTCTGCGAAAGCCGCCTTGGCCGACTGTCGCTCAGATTCTTTTTGGGTAGCCTGCAATGCTTCGAGTGCGTCGCGCAACTGCTGGTTGACCGAGGTAAGCTCTGCGATTTGCTGTGGAGTGGGCTGTTGCTCGGATGGCACAATAGGAGACGCAGCATAGATCGGATTAAGCTGATATCCAACTTGGTAAACAGTCTTAATAAAATCTTTGGGTGCGCCTACCTTCTTTAATTTCTGCCGAATCTCCTTA
>DATNOW010000237.1:0-2055 GCA_036703515.1 Chroococcidiopsis sp. | reverse complement strand
AGTCGGTAGACGATGCTCGCGTTGGTGACACCATTACCCTCGCCCAGTCACCCGCTGCAGAACCGCTGCCCGGCTACACCGAAGCGAAGCCGATGGTGTTTTGCGGGCTGTTCCCCACCGACTCCGAACAGTTTGAAGACCTGCGCGAGGCCCTCGAAAAGCTGCGCCTCAGCGATGCCGCCCTTCAGTATGAGCCAGAAACCTCTAGCGCTATGGGCTTTGGCTTCCGCTGCGGGTTCCTAGGCTTGCTGCACATGGAAATCGTCCAAGAGCGGCTAGAGCGCGAATACAACCTCGATCTGATCACCACCGCCCCATCGGTGATTTACCGCGTCACCACGATCGATGGTGAAGTGTTGATGATCGACAACCCCAGCCACCTGCCCGATCCGCAAAAGCGCGAAACCATCGAAGAACCCTACGTCCGCGTCGAGATGCTCACCCCTGAGGGCTTTGTGGGAGCGCTGATGGAGCTTTCCCAAAACCGCCGAGGCGAGTTTAAGGATATGAAATACCTCAGCCAAGGTCGCACCACCCTGGTCTATGAGATTCCGCTGGCAGAAGTGGTGACCGATTTCTTTGATCAAATGAAATCGCGATCGCGCGGCTATGCCAGCATGGAATACCACCTGATTGGCTATCGCGAAAACCCGCTCGTCAAGCTTGATATTTTGATCAACAACGACCCGGTCGATCCCCTGGCCACGATCGTCCACCGCGACAAGGCCTACTATGTGGGCAAGGCCCTGGTCGAAAAGCTCAAAGAGCTAATCCCCCGCCACCAGTTCAAAATCCCGCTCCAGGCCGCCATCGGCAGCCGGATTGTGGCCAGCGAAAGCATCCCTGCTCTGCGTAAGGACGTGTTGGCTAAGTGCTACGGCGGCGACATCAGCCGGAAGAAAAAGCTGCTGCAAAAGCAAGCCAAGGGTAAGAAGCGCCTGAAGGCGATCGGAACGGTAGATGTGCCCCAAGAGGCGTTTATGGCCGTTCTAAAACTTAACTAGGAAAACTTAACTAGGCAGACGGCTGATGCGTTGCCGGTAGGCCGCATTATCCAAACCGTCGCCTTGGTTGGCCGTCGCCGGATCGATCTGGCGATTGAGGGCCTCAATGCGATTAGACGTCGCGGGGTGAGTGCTGAGGAAGGTGGGCACTGAGCGCTGGCTCATCAGCTTTTGCATAAAGGCTACCATCGCTGAGGGTGGATAGCCGGCACGGGTGATGTTGGCTAAACCCAGCTGGTCGGCTTCCAGTTCGGCTTGACGGCTGTTGGGACGGCGTAAGGCTAGGTCTACGCCAATGTTGACAGCGGTGTTACGGTCTAACCCAGCAGCAGTCATTACCCCAGATGCGATCGCCGTTTCTCGCATCTGCTGCACCGAGTGGCGGGCCGCAATATGCCCAATTTCATGGCCGATCACGCCAGCTAGCTGCGCTTCATTGTCGGCCGTACGCATCAACCCAGTGGTGACATAGACATAGCCGCCCATCGTGGCGAAGGCGTTGACTTGGCTATCTTCCACCACCTGAAAGACATAGGGAATATTGGGGCGATCGCTATAGGGCACTAACCGCTGCCCAACGCTGTTGACATAGTCGTTGATCGCCGCATCCCGATAGGGGCGAAACTCCTGAGACATCAACTGCTGGTTGATTTGACGACCGAGCGCAACCTCCTGGCGGTCAGACAGGTTGGAGAGTTGCAGCACCTGCACGCCACGGATAATCAAATCTAGCCAGGGAATAGCCGGGGCCGGCTGGGGAGTTGCAACAATTAAACTGAGCGCTGCAACGACCGACATCAAACCATAAAACCAGCGTCGTTGAAGCGATTTACAACGGGCAAAAAAAGACCTAACCATAGCAAAGGTGAGAGGGCAGGTGGATAGTGTCGGGCGAGCGTTTGGCACTACGTATGGCACTAGTGTAAGGCAACGGCACCCAGTCCACTAGACGTTGTAAGGAGATGACAAGTTGCCGCTAGCAGAGAGCAATCTTTTAGACCTGCGGTTCTAGGAGCACCAGCAGTTCCGCCTCAGACAGAATGGCGATGCC
>DATNOW010000236.1:0-3826 GCA_036703515.1 Chroococcidiopsis sp. | reverse complement strand
GTTCTTGTTTCCAGCCAGGGGACTCGATACCGAGCAGACGTACGCGCACGGCTTGGTTTGAACCGTTGACTAAGATCTCTAGGGTTTGGCCGCTGACGACTCGGCTGACGCGTACGGTTTCACCGGAAATGGCGGCTTTTTGCCCCCAGCCGCCGGGTAATGCCTGACAGCCTGCCAGTAGCAGCAAAGGGCTGACCAAGCCTACGATGATCCTAGCCAGCCAGCGACGACGTTTCATCAGCCTACTCTCTATCACCCTGAATACCCTAAACGCTCAGAAAATCAGGGAACGCTGCACTTCACCTGGCTTTGCCCGCTTGCTTGTGGGGCTAGAAGCATCTGGTTAGTGCCAATCCCTAGGCTTAGGGTACCCAGGCCAGAGCGAGACTACTCTTCGTCGAGGGGCAGAGCGCGTTTGACTTTGCCCTTGCCAAAGTATCGCCCAAACTGGATTTCGTAAACTTCGTCTTCGTCTTGGGTTTCGACTTCCAGGTCGGAGCGGGCGTAGGAAACGCAGAGCAGGGCGTAGCCTTCGTCTTGGAGCTGCACCGATAGCCCCATGGCTTCGGGCTGGTAGAGTTGCCCCGAGCGGACGCGCACCGCGCAAGCAGTACAGGCTCCATTGCGGCAGGAGAAGGGTAGCTCGGCTCCTTGATGTTCGGCGGTGTGCAGGATATAGCGATCGTCGGGCACCCGGATCGAATAATGGGTGTCGTTTTGGCGATCGTGAATACGGACGGTATGAAAAACAGTCATGAATAGCTGGGGTTACAGAATTGCGGTCGTTAAAGGTGAGGAATGAATTTGCGGTATGAAACTGAGAGATTTAATGGGGGCGATCGCCCCAGTTATCGCTAGGCGTATCACTAGGCGTCCTGTATTACTTTATCGCGAGGAGAGGGGCGATCGCAGGCTTTGAGGCAACCAAAATCGGGATCGGTCAACTACAGGAAAAACCGAGCCACAATAAACAGCGCGGCCCCGATCAGTTGGGCAAACATCACAGGAATGCCGTAGCGCAGGAAGGTTTGAAATGAAATCCGGCGGCCGTGCAGTTCGGAGATGCCGGCGGCGACGATGTTAGACGAGGCCCCGACGAGCGTGCCATTGCCGCCGAGGGTGGCCCCCAGCATCATGGCATAAAACAAGGGCAGCACCTCGGTGGGAAACTGGCCCTGAAAGTTTTTGTCGAGCACTTCTGCGCCGACTAAGCCCACATCCACCACATACTGCTTGAGCAGGGGCACCATCGCCACCACCAGGGGAATGTTGGGCACAACGCTCGACACGATGCCGACAAAAAACACCAGCACCAGCGAACCGAGCAGGATATTTTTGCCGAGCAGGAGACTGAGCACGCCCGATAGGCTACCGATGACGCCGGTTTTTTCGAGCCCGCCAATCAGCACGAAGATGCACATAAAAAAGATCAGGGTGCTCCAGTCGACGTCACGCAAAATGTTGTTGACGGTATCGATTTTGCTATGGTGAGCCAGCAGCAGGGCCAGGGCGGCTCCCATCAGGGCGACAGCGGCTGGTGATAGGGGTAAGGGCAGGGTTTCACCGATGGCAAAAAACACCAGCACAAAGGCGACAATCAGCGCGCCTACGGCCAGCACGCGGGGGTGATTGATGGTGGGGCGGGGTAACTCTTCGGGGTGGGCGATTTTGGTATTCCAGGTGCGGGGGAACAGAAATGGCAGCATCAAAACGATGGTGGCTACGGCGATCGCCCCTCCTAAGCTAAGGCGCATCAGATAGTCCACAAAGCTAATATTGATTGCATCGCCCACGATAAAGGTAGCCGGGTCGCCCACTAGGGTCAGCAGCCCCGAACTGTTGGCGACAAACACCATCAAAATCAGCAGGGGCACAAAGTCTACGCCAATCTCTTGGGCCATGGGCGGCACCAGGGGCGCTAAGAGCATCACCGTGGTGGCGTTGGGCAATACGGCACAGATCGGCGTGGTGATGGCGACAATGCCCAGCAGCAGCCGTTTGCCGCTACCCCGCGCCAAAATCACAATTTGGGTGGCCAAGTAGTCAAAAATCTTGGTGGGTTCAAAGGCCCGCACCAGCACCATTACCCCAAAAAACAGGGCGAGGGTCGAGTAGCTGTTGCCGATATAGCCAATCGCTTCACTTAGGCTCATGACGTGGGTAAAGACCAGCAGCAGCGCCCCGAGCAGTGCGGCGATGGTGAGGTGAATCCACTCCGTCATGACCAAAATGATCACGCTTATGAAGGTGACCGAGGCCACGATTGCTTGCCAGTTGTCCACAGCGTTCTCCTTGTGATGAAATGGCGATGAAATGGCATCGAACCGCGATCGCCCACCCATATCTTGATCACGAAGGCCGCCAGTCACTCAGGGGCGGTTTGACGGCCGGGCCAAACGGCCCGGGCAACCCACCCAGCTGACTCGATTGCCGCCGTGATCCCCAGGATTTGCAATCCATCTAGTTTTGACTTGATGAATCTACAACCCGATGGGCTGGCGATCCCATGCATCAGGGATACTGATTAGCGCAGTGCATTCACGCGTTAGAAATGCTGTAAAAATGCTGCCTTTTCAGTCCCCTCCCAGTGCTGACGGAGTTAGCTGACGGGCTAGGACAGGGAGTTGTCCTTCTTGACGACATCGGGCAATTCAGGGGTCGGACGATCAATCGGTGATGATCGCAGCGCGCCCTAGGTTGTCGATGCGGCAAATGATTCGCCCCAAGTAATTGGTTCCTCCGCTTTGGCGATCGCCCTCAAGCGCTCTCAGGCGCTCTCAATCGGTTTTGGGTAAAACGCGATCGCCAAATTAAGCTGACTTTTGTTTTAGGTTTGGTCTGTGAACTTAGCCTACGAACTTAGTCGTCTAGAAACTTAGTCTATCGACTTGTAACCCAAGCCAGACGTAAGTTTGGATTATCCTATCACAGACCTCCGCTCGGGCCGCATTGGTTTTTTGAGTGAGGCTAATGACCAGCTCCTAGGGATCGCAAACTGAAGCAAAACCCGCGCATTTAGGAGGGTTGGGGATGTTGCGATCGCCAGTGGGCCCGCACCAACCGAATTTCGATGTAGTCGTAGGTGTCGCCTAGGTACTCGCGGATGACCTTGAGCGAGGTATCCCCCACGGTGGCGATCGCCGTTTGGATGGTGGCTTGCCGCTCGGTGGGCACCAGCGAATCGAGATCGACCGGCTGCCCGCCTTCGAGCAATAGCCCCAGATGGTCAAAAATTGTGTTAATCGTCAGCCCGCGGGCTTTGGCGATTTCAAAGGGCGGCAACCCCCGCTGATGCAACGCTAGGGTTTGCAGGTGGGTGTCAGAGATGGCAGTGTGGCTGACGGGCGGCAGAGTGGGGATGGCGATCGCCCCTTGCCCCCGCAGCGTCAGCCCGTGCTCTTGGCAAAACTGCCGAATCGGCTCGATAAACCGCGGCCCATACTGGTCGCGTTTGTAGCTGCCGACGCCAGAGATTTTGGCAAACTCGTCGAGGTTTTGGGGCTGCTTGTCGGCCATCTGCCTGAGCGTCGCATCCGAGAAAATCATGTAGGGGGGCACGCCGTTTTCGTCGGCAATCTCTTTGCGTAGCGATCGAAGCTGTTCGAGCAGCAGGGCCAGTTCGGTGCTGGGCAGGGTGGTGCTGCTGCCTGCCGCGGCCGTGTCTTGCGAGACGCGGATTTTGACAGTGCGCTGACTGCGCAGCACTTCCCAACTGAGGGCATTGAGCCGCAAAATCGAATAGCCATCGCTGGTTTCGTCGAGCAGCCCTTGATGCAGCAGCGATCGCCCCAGCAGTCGCCAATCATCAGCCGGGCGATCGCGCCCG
>DATNOW010000235.1:0-6211 GCA_036703515.1 Chroococcidiopsis sp. | reverse complement strand
AAGCGAGGCTCTGCCCCGCTTGCAAAACATAAAAATCTGGTTTTATCAGATCCACGATCCCTAGGGCACGCTGAGGGGAATCATAGCGTTTTCGGGGACATGGCTGACGAAACGCCCGTTTTCTGCCGACACCACCACCACTTGCAGCGACCAGTCTGGGCCGACAGACTGTAGATCGGCCCACGGGATCGCAATTTCTAAGCAGCTATTGAGACCCACTTGAGCCCGCGTCGGGTGGGAAAACCACTGATGAAAGTCGCCCGCTTCTTGAAACCAGATGGCTTTGGTGGTCAGGTCGATGCCCAAATGATGGTGGAACAGGTAGTTGAGCGGAGCCTCATCCGGCGCTTCCGCTAGGGGCATCGGGCTGTTGTGCATCGGGCGATTGGGATAAAACCAGAGGATGTGGAGTTCGGGCGGAAAATTGACGCCGGGCTGCGTGCCCACCTTGAAGTCTAAGCGCAGGTAAAAATTGAGGTGATCGACGCCATACCACAGCCGCTGGATAACGCTGCTTTGGTGCATCGTGCCCCGGGCCCCGCCGACTTCGATCCGACCCGCTTTGTCCCAATCTTGCTCGTCGCCATGGCCGTCAATCACCGGATGGATGAAGCTTTGCGGAGAGCGATCGCCCAAGGCTTCGTGGGCCTCGACCGGACGCCGCACCTCTGCCGGGATGGGTTCATTGAGGGCGGTGTAAAGGGCCGCTAGGTGCTCTCGGAAAAGCTGGTCAAACATGGCGTCTTGGTTAGACGAGTGCCCCTCGCCAAACCACCAAAACCAGTCTGATCCCTCGGCGGCATACAGCGCTTCCCAGGCTTCTGGGTTGGTTTCTTCGGTGGCTTCGGGGTGGTTGGCCAAGACAAGGCGGGCCTCGGTCAGCAGATCCCACGCGCGATTTTTGGCCGGGTCGCCAATCCAGGTGGTAAAGCTGCCGTCTACCCAAGAGCCGCTGTGCAGCTGGCTGGCGGGCAGCGTTTCGGTTGGCGGGAACTGATCGAGAAATTCAGAAACGGTGACCAGTTGAATGCCGGTTTGCTGGCTGAGGGTTTCGTATAGCGCTTCTAAGAAGGGCTTGCCGTCCAGCGGATAATATTCCCAGCAGTTTTCACCATCCAGGGCAATGGTGACGAGCCAAGGCTGCTCAAGGGCGCTGGTGTGGTCGTCTTGGCGCGATTTCAGCAGGCGGGCGATCGCCTCTAGCTGCCCAATCAGGTCGGTGGCGGCTTTGGCGGGCTCCATCGCTCCGTAGGTAAACCCGATCAGATCCGACAGGCGGTGGTCTCGAAACACGATCCCCAGATCCCCCTCCGGTGTTTCGAGGCGATAGGGGCGATACAGCAGCTCTGGTTCTAAAACGCAGCCTGAGCCATCGCGATGGAAGAAGTGCTGGATCGTCCAACCCAAGACGGCCTCATCCGACACCATCCACTGAAATCCTTCCTTAGCCACGTAGGGCAAAATGGTCGGACTGACGGATTGCTCTGAGGGCCATAGCCCCCGCGGTTCACAGCCAAAGCGATCGCGATACATCTGCTTTGACTTGCGCAGATGACGGGGGATATCTTCGGCCCACTCAAACCGCGCATTGGGTAAAGTCATGCCAGGGACAGCGACCCGCCCGGCGTTGGTGTCGGCCAGCAGAGGCAAAATCGGATGGGTGTAGGGCGTGGTGGTGACTTCTAATTGCCCCGCATTCTGCATTTTGCGGTGCTGCGGAATAATATTTTCCAGAATTTGCCGCTGCTTGGTATAAATCCGCTGGCGATCGCTGAGGTCAAACCCACGGTCTTTTTCGAGCCACTGGGCAATCTCAGGCTCACCCCAAAACAGGGGATCAATCCAGGCCAGGTTATGCCAAGCCAGCAGGTCTTCGTAATCTTGCCCGGTCCAGTGGGTAAAGCACCAGTCTTGTCCCTGCTCTTGGCGCTGGTAATAAAGCTGGGCATAGCGCGGATGGGGATCAACCAGCGTGCGGTGGTTGCCATCAAAGAAATGTTGAATAATAAACCGCTTCTGCTCATGATCGAGCTGCTCTACCGGCGTCAGCGCCACGGCCAAGTAGGGATCAATGGCCGTTCCTGCCACATAGTCTTCGATCTGCATGATCAGCGAAGGCACGAGGTTGACCGTTTGGTGCAGCTTCGGATATTGCTCTAGCAGCAAGACCAGATCCAAATAGTCTTTGGTGCCGTGCAGCCTCACCCACGGCAGGCGATATTGCCCAGCGGTGCGGCTTTTGTAGAGGGGTTGGTGTTGATGCCAAATGAACGCAACGTAGAGAGGATGGGGCATAGAAGCAGTGTCTGCCGTAATTGCAATAGGAAGTAGATGAATGGAGCCGAGTCACTCGTGCCAACACGCTTGTCAATAAGCCATGCCGAACCAATACAAAGAACCAAGACAAAAAAGAATAGGGAAGACTTTCCAGCCTTCCCCATTCCAAGTTAGTGTAAAACTCTAACGCCAGCGCTGCGTTAGCAAGTTCCGTTACAAAACTTGCTCAACTTCCGCAATTTCAGGAATGCACTCCCGCAGTTTGCGTTCGATCCCCATTCGCAGAGTCATCGCAGAGCTTGGGCAAGAACCGCAGGCTCCTTGGAGTCTGAGCTTCACAACTGGGCCGTCTAGTTCCACCAGTTCGACGTTGCCGCCGTCTGACATCAGGTAAGGACGAAGCTCGTCGAGTACCTTTTCAACGTTTTCCGAAGTCAATTCCATCGTTTGCAGCATAGTTCACCTTGCGAGCGATCGCACTCTCTCTATTGTATAAGACTGACAGGGTATAAACCTGACAGGAGATCAGACCGATAGGGGATCAGACGGATTTGTAACGTCTACTCTTTTACGATAGTTCATACGGGGATAGGATGGCGGCCGCTGACGGTAGAGGGCGAGAGGCATGAATCAAGACCGGATTTCGGCGCTCGGGCTCGATGTGGGGCACAAGCGCATTGGCGTGGCGGGCTGTGACGGCACGGGGCTGATTGCCACGGGGCTGACTACGATTGAGCGCAGCTCTTTTCAGCAGGATGTCGAACAGCTGCAAACCCTAGTTTCGCAGCGTCAGGTGCAGCTGCTGGTGATCGGCTTACCTTATACGATGGACGGGAACTTAGGCTTTCAGGCCAAGCAGGTGCAAAAGTTTGCCCGCCGGATCTCAGCGGCGCTCAATCTGCCCGTCGAGTTTGTAGATGAGCGGCTGACCTCGGTGCAGGCTGAGGAAATGCTGCTGGCAGAAGGGCGATCGCCCTCTCGTCATCGCAGCGCCATCGATCGCAAAGCGGCGGCGATTATTTTGCAGCAGTGGCTCGATCAGCGTCGTCGCGATCGCCCACCACTGCCGCCTCAGACAGAAATTTCTGAAGTTTAAAGAATGGACGAAAAAACAGATTTGACAAAAATTTGACAGCCAATCGAGCTGCCAAAATCCTCAACTTCTATCGGGTTAATCGAGAATTAATCGCCTGATTGTTTCCCTAAGCCACTAAAATGATGAAGCGAAATTGCAATGCGGATTTAAGAAACGTTAGTTAGGTAGGTAGGTTCTCTATGGGGCAAGAGTATCCAGGCATGGAAAAGCAGGACGACGACGCAGTGACTGTAGTACTAACCGATGAAGATGGGCGATCGCTCTCGTGCTATGTTGAGCGCACCTTAGAAGTGGCCGGGAGTGAATACCTCCTGCTCATGCCCGTAGACGCGCCCATCGAAATCTTTGCGTGGGAACCTGACGAAGATAGCGAAGACGACGATATCTTAGTGGACATCGAAGACGAAGAAATCGATGACATTTTTGATACCGCCCGCGCCGTCTTAGCCGAGCAAGATTTGACCCTGCGCCGAACCGCGTTTACGCTCACCGCCAGTGGCGATCTGCCCGATCCCGACGATGAAGACATCATCACTCTGGATGTCAGCGAAGACGAAGACGAGGAAATGTCTGAGCAGTTTCAGGTGCTGGCTAGCTTTTTCCATGAAGAGCAAGAGTATGCCGTCTGCACGCCCTTTGAGCCGCTGCTGTTTTTTGCCCGCAAGACCGCATCTGGCAGCCCCGAGTTGCTCTCTCCCGAAGAGTTTCAAGCCGTGAAAACCCAGTTAGAAGATCAGTTGTTTGACGAGCTTGAGTAATCAGCGCCTAAACCCCCTATGACAATCGCACAACGCCTCTCGAAAGGTCTGTTTTACCTGCTAATCGTGCCGGCAACGCTGGGCGTTTGTGGTTGGCAAAGCTGGCAGTGGTGGAGTTGGGCGAGCGCTCCGGCGCTAGCAGGCGAGGTCGCAACGGGCGATCGCGCCATTTTGTTGCAAATTCCAGCCGGGACTTCGGCGCGGCAAATTGGGCATGACCTCCAATCGGCTGGGTTGATTCGATCGGTCGCCGCTTGGGAACTCTGGACTCGGTGGCAGTCGTTGCGCGATCGCAGCGGGGGGTTCCAAGCGGGCACCTACGAGCTATCGCCCACCGAGCCGTTGACGGCGATCGCCACCCAGATCTGGCAAGGCGAAGTGGTGCAGCAAAGCATCACCATTCCCGAAGGATGGTCGATTCAACAAATGGGTGAGTATTTTGAGCAACAGGGATTATTCAGCGCTGCCGATTTTGTTGCAGCGACCGAGCAGATCCCTCGCGATCGCTATCCCTGGCTGCCCGATCCCCTACCCAAGCTAGAGGGTTTCCTCTACCCTGACACCTACCAACTTTCGGAGTCGCTGACCCCCGAGGCCGTCATCACCCAAATGCTCGATCGCTTTGAGCAGGTGGCGCTGCCGCTGCATCAGCGCAGCAACACAACCTACACTCTGCTGGAATGGGTCACCTTGGCCAGCATTGTCGAAAAAGAGGCCGTCGTCCAAACCGAACGCCCCACGATTGCCAGTGTGTTTGCCAAACGCTTGCGTGAAGGCATCCCCCTGGCCGCCGATCCCACCGTCGAATATGCCTTTGGCATTCGGCAAACCCCAGAAAACCCCCTCACCTACGCCCAGGTGCAAACGCCCTCTCCCTACAACACCTACATCAATCCAGGGCTGCCCCCTACTCCCATCTCTAGTCCTGGCCTCGCCAGCCTCGAAGCTTCCCTTGCCCCAGCAGAGACCGACTATTTATTTTTCGTGGCGCGGTACGACGGCACCCACATTTTTAGCCGTACGCTTGCCGAGCATGAAGCCGCCAAAAACGCGATCGGCGATGCCCTAGCTTCTCCTACTCCGACACCGACACCTGCTGCACCCAACTAACTAAAATCGCCATGTCTTGGGGTAAACTTCTGCAACCGGATCTGGTGCTGGGCGGCTCTATTTTGAGCCTTTCCCCAGCCACACTGCACCACCACGCTATCCGAGGGGTGGTGTTGGACGTAGACGAAACCTTAGTGCCGACTTCGACCGGAGCCGTCTCGCCAGAGCTAGAACAATGGGTCACCCAGCTTAAGGGCGATATCCCGGTTTGGCTGGTCAGCAATAACCTCAGCCAAAATCGGATTGGGCGCATTGCCAAAATTTTAGACTTACCCTATATCTTGGGCGCACGCAAACCGTCTCGCCGCAAGCTTCGTCAAGCGGTAGAAGCAATGAATATGCCGCCCGAAGAGGTCGCGATGGTAGGCGATCGCCTGTTTACCGATGTTTTGGCGGGCAACCGTTTGGGCATGTTTACCGTTTTGGTCGAACCCATGGTTGATCCCGCTAAAGAAACGCGCCACTATTACGTCCGCAACTGTGAAGTCTGGATTTCCCAGCGTTTGGGGGCTACTCTGACCGCCAACAATAAAAAATAGGGAGAACGGGAGGGCGAGAGCGGGAGGGCGAGAGCGAAAATTCAATCAGCTGTCGATCAGCGCCACTGCGAAAAAGTTTTGGTGCATTTTCGTGTAACGATTTTGGCTGGTCCTTTACGAAACTCTATATTCCCCCACAAAACCTCAGATGGGGACACAAACCGAGAAGAATCTAAAGAAAATATTATGAGATCCTTCAGATCTGAATATATGTGAGATTCTTCTAACATAGATTACACGGGGTCACCAAATATAAAGACCCTGCCGCTTAAATCACCGTGAATACTTTGTAAAGCGCCGGCACTCAATTTATAGAGGGCTTGGCGCTTTACAATTGTTGGGGGATTTTTGTTGGTTCTTAGTCGCTGGGTATTACTCACTGGGTATTACTCACTGGGTATTAGTTATTGGTCATTGCTGTTCTGGCACAA
>DATNOW010000234.1:0-4739 GCA_036703515.1 Chroococcidiopsis sp. | reverse complement strand
TCGCCCGAATAACAGAGGTTCCTGGTTAGTGCGATCGCCCTTTGCCCAGGCTTTGCCAACGCCCGATCTTGTCGGAGTTACTGCGTTCTGCATTTCTTAAGGTGCATCAAAAATATCCAATCGAGGAAGGGCTGATGCCGTGAGGGGAGTGGGATCGGTGCGTTGCAGGCTTTGAGTCATGCGCTACGCTGTGCTAATGCATCCTACTGGACTGCGCCCCTTACTGAGAACGTCAACAAAAGCCATGCCCAAACGCGAACCTCCAAGCAGCAAATCGCCATTGCCACGACCCTCGCGATGGCCTTATTGGGTGTTTGTGCCGCTCGGCGCGCTTGCATACACCGTGTTTTGCTTTGCTTTTATTATGGCTGCTTGGGGCATGCGTGGTGCACCGAAGCCGTGGTGGTATGTGGTAGCCCGTGTGATAGCGGCACCGGGCGTGTGGACTCCCTATTACATCGGCGGGCCATTGTGGGGTGCAATCATGGGTTTCGGACTCGTCCGACTGACCCGGTGGATTCAGCGCCACCGTCCTCCTTCCATTCCACCGCGCTTATGAACCCAACACTTGCCATCGCCTGCACCAAACTGATCGCACGCTTGTTAATCCAGCTAAACCGATGGCTTAACGTGTTGCCGGAGAGGAATCCGAATGATGAACTCAGTTCCTGCACCGGGGGTTGAGAAGCACTCTAATTTGCCGCCATGTTTCTCTGTAATGATTTGGTGGCTGATAGACATCCCCATCCCCGTACCTTTTCCAAGCGGTTTGGTCGTAAAGAAAGGATTAAATATGCGTTGTTGAATTTCTTTCGGAATGCCGACGCCGTTATCAGCAATGCTGATTTCTACCCATTCTTCATCCACAATTGCAGTGCGAATTGTAATTTGATTGTGATGATCTTTGATTGTCTGATAGGTACGCTCAATATTACTTTCTTCGAGTGCATCAATAGAATTCACCAAGATATTCATAAATACTTGGTTGAGCTGTCCAGGATAGCATTCTACGAGCGGCAGTGCTGAGTAGTCTTTGACCAGTTTAATGTCGGGGCGTTCGGGTCTGGCTTTGAGACGGTGTTGCAAAATCATCAGGGTGCTATCAATCCCTTCGTGAATATCAACCGCTTTGAATTCAGCTTCATCCATGCGGGAGAAGTTTCGCAACGATAGGACAATCTGGCGAATGCGATCGGTTCCCAGTTTCATGGAAGCCAGCATTTTGGGTAGATCTTCTTGCAAAAACTCTAGATCGATATTTTCAGCCGCCGATTGAATTTCAGGAGCAGGATTAGGATCATGGTGCTGATATAGCGCCACAAACTCTAATAGACTCTCGGTATATTCCTGCACATGGGTAAGGTTGCCGTGAATGAAATTGACCGGGTTGTTGATTTCGTGGGCAACTCCGGCGACAAGCTGCCCCAGACTCGACATTTTTTCGCTTTGAATCACTTGCGATTGAGTGCGCTGCAATTCTTCTAATGTGTTTTTGAGTTCGGCGGTGCGCTCTTCTACCCGGTCTTCTAATTCTTCTTTGCTTTTTTCTAGTGCAGCAAACGATCCGCGCACTTGCCCTGCCATATGGTTAAAGGAATTGGACAGGGTGTTGAGTTCTCGAATACTGCTTGTTTCTACCTTCTGATCTAAATTGCCTGATGCCATTGCTTCACTGGCCCAATTGAGGCGCAGTATGGGACGGGCAATCCAACGAGAGGTAAGGACACCCATGAGGGAAGCAATCACTAATGCGCCGAAGCAAAGCGCGATTGTGGTGTGCGTATTGGCATTGATTTGTCCCATAAAGGCGCTTTCTGGCACACTCACGACTACGAGCCAATCTAGGCCATACTGATCGCGCCAGGGCACAACATTAACGAAATTTCTTTCTCCCTGCACTTCAAGCTGAAAGTCGGTATTTTGGGTAATGGACTGAAGCTTGTTAGAACTGTGGAGATGTTGGGCGATCGCCTGGATGGTTAAATCTGGGCTGTCGAGCGCCTGCAATCGCTGAACGTTCTCGTCAACGAGCGTGAAGGGCTTCTCTGTGCTCGAACTAGCGATCAGCGCACCATCCCGCTCTATGATAAATACTTCTACAGACCGACTGATATCTAAATCGCGTAAGAAATCGCTAAGTTTTAGCAGGTGAATATCAACTGCAATCATTCCCAGCAAGCGATTTTGCGAATCGTAAATCGGGCGGCTGGCAGAGGCCGCAATGTAGGGGCCTGTTGGAAGATTAGAAGTAGTAATCTTTGCCCAAATAGGTTTACCCGCAGCAATGGGTTCGGTATACCAAGGCTCGGTGAGATTATCCCAATCCCACGTCGCGTTAACCTGAGTGCGGTTGCCTTGGGCATCTGTAGCGTAGTTAGTATTTGTTTTCGAGGGCTCAGTTGTCCAATCATCGATTGTGGTAGTTTTGCCGTCGTAACTAGCAGCCGCAATTCCCCCGCCGGTAGATAAACCAATACCAATGTAGGTTACGTCATAGGCCTGGATCTGATCCCAGAGATATTTGCCAACTGTTTCGCGATCGCCCACATCTAAAATTCCTCGACGGATAGCATCCGCATTGATTTGGTTGAGAGCTTGAGGAATTTCAAGATAAGACTTCAGATGTTCACTTACAACATCGCTAGTCCGATCCATTAGCTGTTCTGCCATGTCATTGACCGCTCTCTGCCCATTTTTAAAGGACAAATAGCCGACTAAACCGACGGCTCCAAAAATTTGGAGAACGAAGGGAACAACGAGAACAATCTGTAATGGAAAGGCTCTAGTTGTTGGGGGATGATGAACTTTCATCATGGAAAAATCATATAGTTCTAAATTTTAAAGTTCCCACAATGCTCCCACAATGCTCCCACCGTCACCTTCCTGTAAGCCTTGCTTCAGAAACTGCATGATTTGATGGATGAATGAATGGATGGATGGCGCACATTTCTTGGCTGCGATCAAAGCTGCTGTGCTTCAAAGGTGTTGCACTGGGCTACTTCCCCCGTTTTGATGCCTTGGCTAAACCAACGCACGCGCTGGGCTGAGGTGCCGTGGGTAAAGGATTCGGGAACCACATAGCCCCGTGCTTCTTGCTGGAGGCGATCGTCGCCGATGGCACTGGCGGCCCCTAGAGCTTCTTTGATGTCGCCTTCCTCTAAAATCTGGCGCGATCGCTGAGCATGGTGGGCCCAAACGCCGGCAAAGCAGTCGGCCTGTAGCTCTAGCATCACCGAGAGCTGATTGGCTTGGGCTTCGCTAACGCGCCCTTGCAGGGTTTCTACCTGGCTGGAGATGCCGAGCAGATTTTGGACATGATGTCCCACTTCATGGGCGATTACATAGGCTTGGGCAAAGTCGCCGGGGGCCTGATGGCGAGACTTGAGCGCTTCGTAGAAGCTGAGGTCGATGTAGACTTTTTGGTCGCGGGGGCAGTAGAACGGCCCCATTGCCGATTGGGCATTGCCGCAGCCGGAGGTGACGCTGTCTGAAAATAGCACCAGCTTAGGCGCTTGGTAGGTCGTGCCCATCTGCTGAAATAGCATGCCCCAGGTGTCTTCAGTGTCGGCTAGCACCACCGAAACAAAGTCGCCCAGCTTCTGCTGTTCGGGGGAAAGCGGCGTTTGAGTCGCGCCAGGAGCATTGGCATCATTGGGCGCGTTACCTGCCCCCTGGTCTAAAATCACGCTGGGGTCACCGCCCAGCAGCGCTACCACGATCGCCAGCAGCGTTAGCCCGATGCCGCCTCCCACGGTGGTGGTGCGTATGACTCCTCGACCCCCCTGCCGCCGATCTTCAACATTGCGGCTTCTGCGACCCAGTTCCCAACGCATAGTTCCCCCTTGATTTAGAGCGGACTCGACGATACAGCGACAGTGGTTGCTGCACCTACCCACTACTGTAGGGCGTCTGAATAATTCCCTCCCAACTGGATAATTCGTTAGGGTGATGGTGCGGCCGCGTCGAGCGATCGCTGGAGTTGGGTGGCGAGGTGTTGAATGTGGGGCTCGTCAAACATTTCAAAGTGGCGACTGGGGATGTCGTAGACCGACAGACTGGCGCTAGTGCTAAAGTTGCCCCAGCCGAGGCTGGGATCGGCGACCCAGCCTGCTAGCACCGGCTCGTGGGCGGCCCGAAAAACGGCAACCTTGCCGCGATAGGGTTGGGGGCGATAGGCGGCAGCGGCTCGCAGGTTGGCTTCTACCACCCGCTGGATTTCTTTGGCGTTGGGGTTGGCGGTGTCTAGCCCGAGCTGTTTGGTCAGGTCGGGCAGCTTGGCGGCAACGGCATCGCGCTTGGCTGGGCTGAGGTTGGCCCGCAGTCGCTGCCAAACGTAGGCTGTGCCTTGTTGAGAGACGCGCTGGAGTTGGTAGCGCAGCCAGGGCAGGGGCGATCGCCTGAGGTAGTTGGGGCCGCGGGTGTCGAGCAGGGCGACGAGGGCAACGGTGTCGCCTTGGACCTGAAGCTGGCGGGCCATCTCAAAGGCGACAAAGCCGCCAAAGGAAAGCCCACCCAGGTAGTAAGGGCCGTGGGGTTGGACGGTTTTCATTTCGGCAATGTAGTGGGCGGCCATGGCTTCTACGCTGGTTAGCGGCGACTGTTCGCCGTCGAGCCCTTGGGCCTGTAGCCCGTAGATCGGGCGATCGGGCAGGTGTCGCACCAAGCGCTGGTAGAAAATCACGTGCCCGCCCGCGGCATGGATGCAAAACAGGGGTGGCTTGCGCCCGTCGGCATGAATC